>DASTOI010000155.1:0-2806 GCA_035762585.1 Myxococcota bacterium | reverse complement strand
GATACGCGAGCGGACGGAACCGCGCGCGAACGAGTAGGGTCGTAGCGACCGGAGGGCGTCCCATGGCGATCCGTTTTGCGTTGAACGAACGGCAGGTCGAGTGGGACGGCGATCCCGCGATGCCGCTGCTCTGGTACCTGCGCGATCACGCGGGCCTCACCGGGACGAAGTACGGCTGCGGGATCGGTGCGTGCGGCGCGTGCACGGTCCACATCGACGGCGGCGCCCAGCGCGCGTGCGTGATGCCGGTCGCGGGCCTCGAGGGCAAGCGCGTCACCACGATCGAGGGCGTCGCGCAGAGCGATGAGGGCGCCGCGGCTGCGGTGCGTGAGGCGTGGATCGAGCTCGACGTCCCGCAGTGCGGCTGGTGTCAGGCCGGCCAGGTGATGGCCGCGATCGACTTGCTCTCGCGCAAGCCCGAGCCGAGCGACGACGACATCGCGTCGATCACGAACCTGTGCCGCTGCGGCACCTATCCGCGCATCCGCGCCGCGATTCGGCGCGCCGCGGCAGCGCGACGTGAAGGAGGCGCCTGATGAGCACCTTCACGCGCCGCGACTTCCTGGTCGTCACCGCGACCGCCGCCGGCGGGCTCGTCGCGTCGGCCTACTTCCCGGTGCGCGCCCGCGCGGCCGCTACCGCGACGCACGGCTCCGCCGCTGTGCTCGGCGCGTTCGTCCGCGTCGAGCCGGACGGCACGGTCGTGATCGGCGCGCGCGGCGCCGAGATCGGGCAGGGCGTGATCACATCGCTCCCGATGCTGATCGCAGAGGAGATGGACGCGGACTGGTCGCGCGTTCGCGTCGAGCAGCTCCCGCTCGGGATCGAGGCGTCGCCGAAGCCGCCAGGGATTCGCCCGCGCTTCGGTGCGCAGGGCGCGGGCGGCAGCACGAACATTCCCGAGGCGTGGAACGAGCTGCGCCAGGTCGGCGCGCAGGTGCGCTGGCGGCTCGCGAGCGCGGCAGCGCAGCGCTGGGGCGTGAAGCAGGGCGAGATTCGTGTCGAGAACGGCTCGCTCTCGGTGTCGGGAGGGCGCCGCACCGCGCACTTCGGCGAGGTCGCAGCCGACGCCGCGAAGCTCTCGCCGCCCGAGGGAGAGCTTCCGCTGAAGCCGGCGAGCGCGTGGCGCATCGTCGGCAAGCCGCAGCGCACGGTCGACGCGGGCGAAATTGTTACGGGGCGGCTGCGCTATGGGCTGGACGTTCGCGAGCCCGGCATGCTCACCGCCGTCGTCGCGCGCTGCCCGTACTTCGGCGGCGACGTCGCGAGCGTGAACGACGCGAAGGCGCGCGCGATCCCAGGTGTTAGGAAGATCGTGCGCCTGCCGGCGACGCCGGCGGATCAGCCGCTGCTGCACGGCCTCGCCGCGGGCGTCGCGGTCGTCGCCGACGACACGTGGACCGCGCTGAAGGCGCGCGACGCGCTCGAGATCGAGTGGAAGCCAGGGCCGGGCGCGAAGGACTCGACCGCGGCTCTCGAAGAGCGCTGCGTCGCGGCGACGAAGCGAGCCGGCGCGCAGGTGCGCAACGACGGCGACGTCGAGGCAGCACAGGCCGGCGCGAAGCGCACGCTCGACGTGACGTACGTCGTGCCGTTCCTCGCGCACGCGACGATGGAGCCGCAGAACGCGTTCGTGAAGCTCGAGAAGGATCGCGCGCTCGTGATCGCGCCGACGCAGTCGCCCGGGCAGGCGAACAAGGTCGTGCACGAGCTCACCGGCATCCCGCGGCTCAACATCGAGGTGCAGCTGCCGCGCGCCGGCGGCGGCTTCGGGCGCCGCGGCGAGACGGACGCGATCGCCGAGGCCACCCTGATCGCGAAGCAAGCCGGCGCGCCGGTGAAGCTGGTCTGGACGCGCGAGGACGATCTCCGCAACGACTTCTATCGCCCGTTCGGCGCGCACCGGATGCGCGGCGCGCTCGCTGAAAACGGTGAGCTCGCGAGCTGGTGGCACACGACCGTCGGCACGCCGATCGCGTGGCGCGCGCGCGACATGGAGCAGGCGCCGCCTTGGATGGGGCTCGTCGACGAAGACGGCATGCCCGCGGGCCTCGTCCCGAACTACCGGAGCGAGTTCACGGCGGCCGAGTTCCAGCGCATGCGCGGCTGGTGGCGCGGGCCGGTGCACACGTTCGCCGCGTTCGCGACGCAGAGCTTCGTCGACGAGATGGCTCATCTCGCCGTCCGCGATCCGGTCGAGTTCCGCCTCGCGCTGCTCGGCGAGCCGCGTGAGCTGCCTTACGACGGGCACGGCGCGAAAGTGCTCGACACGGGCCGGCTCGCGAACGTGCTGCGGATCGCGGCCGAGAAGATCGGCTGGAAGCAGGCGCGGCCGGCGGGCCGCGGTGTCGGCGTAGCCGCGCATCTCGTGTTCGGCGGCTACACGGCGC
The DNA here is from genome assembly GCA_035762585.1 of Myxococcota bacterium. Classification (GTDB taxonomy): domain Bacteria; phylum Myxococcota_A; class UBA9160; order UBA9160; family UBA6930; genus VGRF01. The sequence continues at coordinate 416 of DASTOI010000155.1, read as the reverse complement.
ACGCGTTCGAGGTGTCCGTCGCGGACGGCGCGCTGCGAATTCATCGCTGCGTGTGCGCGGTCGACGTCGGCCAGCCGGTGAACCCGCTCGGCCTCGAGGCTCAGATCCTCGGCGGCACGCTCGATGGCGTCAGCGCCGCGCTGCACCAAGAGATCACCGTGAAGGACGGCCGCATCGAGCAGGGGAACTTCGGCGACTACCGCCTGCTCGCGATGAGCGAGGCGCCGGACGTCGAGGTGCACGTCGTGCCGAGCACACTCGCGCCCGCAGGCGCGGGCGAGATGGGCACGCCGACCGCGGCGCCCGCGCTCGCGAACGCGATCTTCGCCGCCACCGGCAAGCGCCTGCGCCGCATGCCGTTCGCGCCGCAGCTCCGCGCGTAACAGCGATTGGGGTCAGGCACGCATCGTCGCTCT
>DASTOI010000154.1:0-4487 GCA_035762585.1 Myxococcota bacterium | reverse complement strand
CGCAGCGAAGCCCCAGGCGTGACCGCGCTCAAGCCAAAAGCAAAGCGCGCCAGAGTCCTCGAATGGCGCAAGGCGCGACCCAACGCGGTCACGCGGGTGAGCGGAGCGAGCCCCCGCCGGACCGCGCGCCGCCGCCCGCGCTCGCGCGTGTAAGACGCGCCGCCTCTACTCGATCTTGAGCAACGACTTCGCGACCGCGAGCACGCGGTTCGCCTGAATCGGCTTCGTCAAATACTCGTTCGCCCCGAGCGCGAGCGCGCGGTCGCGATCCTCCTGCGCCCCCTCGGTCGTGATCACCACGATCGGCATCTGCGCCAGATCGGGCTCCTGCCGGATCAGGTGGATCAGCTTCAGCCCGTCCATCACCGGCATGTTGATGTCGATCAGCGCGAGATCGAACTCGTCGGCCGTGACCTTGCGCAGACCGTCCATGCCGTCCTGGGCCTCGACCACTTCGGCGCCGTGCAGCCGCTTCAGCGCGAACGCGAGCAGCTGCCGCATGGTGGGGCTGTCTTCGACGATCAGGATACGATGCCGTTCCATGAGAACTCCGTGCGGCGTGTCGGCAGACGCCGGCTACTTCGTGAGCAGATCGATGAAGCCCTGGATCGTGCTGAGCTTGCGCTCCGACTGGCTGTGCAGCTGCGCCGCGAAGATCGCGGTCGCCGCGTGCCCGGCGAGCAGCGTGAACAGCTCGCGGTCGAGCGGCGTGAGGCCCTCCTTCTGCACGAGCAGCTCGAAGATCGCGATCGCGCCGATCGGGCGATCGTTCACACGCAGCGGGATCGCGACGATCGGGTGCGAGAAGTCGCGCGACTCCGGCTCGCCGCTGCACTGCGTCGAGCCGGTCTGAACCGCGTGCCCGACCACGCCCTCGCCGAGCGGCATGCTCGGAAACACCGCGACGTCCTCGCCTTCCGCGGCGACCGCTTCGAGCAGCCCCGTCTTCTCGTCGTGCACGTAGACGGCGAAGGTCTGCGCGCCGACCAAGTTGATCACGATCTCGATGATGATCTTGACCACCTCGGCGACGTTCAGCGTCGAGTGCAGCTGGTACGACGCGACGTACAGGTTCGCGAGGTTGTTGTTCTCCTCCTCGACCTCGACGAAGCGCGATGCGAACTGCCGGTTCTCCTCCTCGAGCGCGCGCATGCGCTCGAGCGCATCCGCGTGATCGCCCTCGAGGCCGGCGATGCGCGTCAGCAGCTCCTCGCGGAGCTTTCCCCACTCGGTCGAATCCTGGGCGGCTTCGTCCTGCCGCGATTCGATCTCGACGATGCGGCGCCGCAAGCGCGCGTTCTCGTCGACGAGCTCCTTCGTGAACTCCGCTCCGCGGCGGAATGCCGACAGGAACTCGTTCGCGCGTTCGAACAAGTCGTCGCTCATGACTCCGTCCTCTCGCGTTTCGCGCTCTCGCGCGCAAAGCCGTTCTGAATCGCGTTGGGGATCGCGTACAGCGGAAGCACGGCATCGACTGCGCCGATGCGCACCGCCTGGCGCGGCATGCCGTAGATCACCGCGGTCTCTTCGGACTCCGCGATCACGTTTCCGCCCGCGCGCTTCACCGCGAGCGCCCCGGCGGCGCCGTCGTCGCCCATGCCGGTGAGCACGACCGCGAGCAGGTCCGGCCCATAATGCTTCGCGGCCGACACGAACAGGCGATCGATGCTCGGTGCGAAGCGATCGCTCGCCTCCGCCTGCGTAATGCGCGCGACGATGCGGCCGCCGCTCGCTTCGAGCGCGAGGTGCCGCCCGCCGGGCGCGATCAAGATCGTGCCCAGCGTCGGTGCATCGGCGTTCTCGGCCTCGCGCGCGGCGAAGGCGGTCGTGCGCGCGAGGCGCTCCGCGAAGCTGCGCGTGAAGCCCTCGGGCATGTGCTGCGCGACCAGGAATGCGCAGCTGCCCGCATCGGGGATCGCGCCGAACAGCTGGAGCAGCGCCGCCGGTCCGCCGGTCGACGCGCCCACGACCACGACGCGCGGTGCGCCGCCGATCGGCGCTACGGCCGGCTCGGGCGCGTGCCGCAGCCGATCGCGCACGCGATCGATGCGCAGCTCGCGCGACGCGAGCACCTTGCGGACCAGCTCGGCCTCGATGTTCGCGAGCTCGGGCGCCGCGCGGCGCGTCGGCTTCGTGACGAAGTCGACGGCGCCGAGCTCGAGCGCTTTCCAGACGTCTTCGCGCCCGCCGAGCCCGCTGACGACCAGCACGGGGGTCGGCTTCTGCGCCATCAGCATGCGCAGGAACGTGAAGCCATCCATGCGCGGCATCTCGAGATCGAGCGTGATCAGGTCGATCTTCAGCGTGAGCGCCTTGCGCAGCGCCTCTTCGCCGTCGCGCGCGACGTCGGCCACCTCGATCATCGGCGAGCGCTCGAGCAGCGAGACGATCATGCGGCGGCTGTAGGCCGAGTCGTCGATCACGAGCACGCGCAGCGGGCGCTTCACGCTCATCGCGCGCCCTCCCCGCCGGCGACGCGCCGCAGCGCGGCGAGCGCGGCGCCGTGCCGCGGATCGGCCGGGGCCGCGCCGGAGAGCGGGCGTCGGTAGACCAGCTCGCTGCGCAGATGCGCCAGCTCGAACGCGGAGCTCACGTGGATCAGCGACTCGCTGTGGCCGAGTAACAAGTGCCCGCCCGGCACGAGCCGCTCGGCGAAGCTCTCGACCACGCGCCGCTTGGTCTCGCGGTCGAAGTAGATGATCACGTTGCGGCAGAGCACGACGTCGAGCACGCCGAGCAGCCCGAAGCGCGCCGGCTCGAGCAGGTTCACGCGCGTGAACAGCACGTGACGGCGCACGTCCTCGGAGAGCAGCCAACGCCCGTCGCGCTCCTTGAAGTGGCGCGCGCGCAGCTCGGGCGGCGTCTCGCGGAACGAGGTCTCGCGGTACTCGGCGGCGCGCGCCTTCGCGAGACAGCGGCGCGAGATGTCCGAGGCGTGGATGCGCAGGTCGACGCCCGGCCGCAGGCCCGCCTCGAGCGCCATGATCGCGATCGTGTAGGGCTCTTCGCCGCTCGAGCAGCCCGCCGACCAGATGTTCACCGGGCCGCCGCGCTCGGCGAGGCGCGTCGGCACGATCTCGTCGATCAGCGCACGCAGCTGGCTGCGCTCGCGGAAGAAGTAGGTCTCGTTGGTCGTGAGCTCGTCGATGATCGTCGCGAGCTCGTCCTCGCCGGCCGCCTCTCGCCGTAACAAGTAGTGGTAGGCCGAGAAGCTCTCGAGCTCGAGCTGGCGGATGCGCCGCGCGAGCCGGTTCTCGAGCAGGAAGCGCGAGTCCTCGCCGAACCAGAGCCCGCACGTCGACTTGAAGTAGTCCCGGAACATCCGGTACTCGGCGTCGTCGAGCTTCAGCGGCGCAGCCGCGGTCGCCACGATCAAGCCTCGAGCGACGCCAGCGCCGCGAGCAGCGCATCGCGCACGAACTCGTCGCGCTCGAGCGCGAGCCGCTCGTGCAGCTTCGGCACCGCCGCCGCTGCGCGCTGCGAGGCGAGCTCGCGCGCGGCGCGCGCGCGCACCGGCCAGGCGGCGTGCGAGAGCAGCTCGATCAGCTCGCCGCGCAGCGCGGCGCCGCCGTGCGCGCCGATGCAGGCGGCCGCGCGCTCGACCAGCTCCGGCTCGCTCGAGTGCAGTGCGCGCGCCGCGATCGCAGCCGCGTCGGGGCCGCCGATGCGCTGCAGCGAGCCGAGCGCCGCGAGCGCCTCGACGCCGCCGCCGCGCAGCCCGGCGAGCAAGAGGCCGAAGCAGTGCTCGCGCGCGGCCGGCGTCTGCGCGCGCAGCGCGAGCGCGCTCATCGTCGCGACGCGCACGCGCTCGTCGCGGTCCTGCGCGAGCGTCGCGAGATCGTCGTCGGCGCCGGGCGCGGCGAGCTGCGCGACGATCGCCGCGCACGCGGCGCGCACGCTCGGCGCCTCGTCCGCGAGCGCGACGTGCAGCAGTTCTTCCCCGCCCGCGCCGAGCCGCGCGATCGCGTCGACGGCCCTGCGCCGCACGGCGGCGTTCGCGTCCGAGAGCAGGCTCTGCACGCGGGCGGCATCCGCGCGCCGCGCGAGCTGTGCGAGCAGGCGCGCACCGGCCAGTCGCGCGCGCTCGCCGCCGCGCAGCAAGCGCGCCTCGATCAGCTCGATCGCCGCGTCGACCGCCTCACTGCCGTCGCGCTCGGCGAGCTGAACGATTGCCTCGATCAGCGCGTCGGTCTCGTCCTCGGCCGCGTCCTGCGCGGCGCGCTCGTCGTCGTGCTCGAGCCGCGAGAACAGCGCGCCGAGCACCGGCGCTGAAGCGCACTCCGCGATCGCGCGCGCGGCGGCGGCGCGCACCTCGGCCGACGCGTCGAGCAGCGCGGTGCGCAGCATCGCCTCGGCCGCGCCGGCGACGTTCGAGCCGGCGAGCGCGCTGCAGGCGAACGCGCGCTCGACCGCGCTGAGCTGCGGCCACGCGTCGCCGAGCGCGCGCGTCAGCGCTGGGCCGAGCCGCGCGAGCGCTGCGCGCGCCG
>DASTOI010000153.1:0-3670 GCA_035762585.1 Myxococcota bacterium | reverse complement strand
CGAGCGACGGGAATGCCTTCGTGTTCAGCGCATTCTCGTGCAGAAACTCGCGCGCGACCGCCTCCGCGATCTCGTGCACCTCGGGCCCGCCGTCGTACACCATTCCGAACGTGCGCCCCTCCCTCCAGCGCGCATCGCGCGCGCGCTTGGCTGTCAGGTCCGCCAGGATCTCGGCCGCCGGCCGTCCGCGCTCGGGAAGCTGCATCCACTGAGTCTCGCGCGAATCGCGCGGTCTCGTCGAGCACTGCGATCGACCTCCACCCGCAATCCACCGCGTCCGCCGTCGACGCGCAGCGTGGCGCGAGCGCGCCTCGAAGGCGCGCGAGCGCCACTCCTCCTCCCTCCCCGCACGCGATCCGCCGAGCAACCCGGCCGCACGAGAAGCGAAGCGAGGCGAGCGACTGGGCTCGAGCACGAGCAGACGCGGCGGGGCCGGGGGCGGCGGAGGCGAGGTCCAGCGCAGCGGAGCCCCCCTGAGAATGTCCCGCGGTCCACTCGCTGGAACGCGCCTCAACGAATGTCCCTAATGATCCAAGGGGCGAAGCGAGCCATGAGCCTCCGCCGCCCCCGGCCCCGCCGCGTCTGCGCTCTCCGCGACGAAGTTCTTCTCTTCTCTTCTCCGGCGGCAGGAGTCCTCGATCTGCCGCCGCTTCGAACGTCACCACCGTCCGAATCGACTTCCCCTCCCGCATCAGCTCGAACGCCTCGTTGATCCGCTCGAGCGGCAGCACGTGAGTGATCAGCGGGTCGATTCGGATCTTCCCGTCCATGTACCAGTCGACGATCTTCGGCACGTCCGTCCGCCCGCGCGCGCCGCCGAACGCCGTCCCCTTCCAAACGCGCCCCGTAACAAGTTGGAACGGACGCGTTCGAATTTCTTGCCCGGCCCCCGCGACGCCGATGATGATCGACTCGCCCCAGCCGCGGTGGCAGCACTCGAGCGCCTGCCGCATCACGTCGACGTTGCCGATGCACTCGAAGCTGTAGTCCGCGCCGCCGTCGGTCAGCTCGACGAGCTGCGCGACGAGATCGCCCTTCACCTCGGCCGGATTCACGAAGTGCGTCATCCCGAACTCTTCGGCCATCGCGCGCCGCGCGGGGTTCAGGTCGACGCCGACGATCCGGTTCGCCCCGACCAGCGCGAGGCCCTGGATCACGTTCAGGCCGATGCCGCCGAGCCCGAATACGACCGCGTTCGCGCCGGCGGTCACTTTCGCGGTGTTGATCACCGCGCCGATGCCGGTTGTTACGCCGCAGCCGACGTAACAGATCTTCTCGAACGGGGCGTCCTTGCGGACTTTCGCGACCGCGATCTCCGGCAGCACGGTGTGATTCGCGAACGTCGACGTGCCCATGTAGTGGAAGATCGTGCCGCCCTTGCCCGAGAAGCGGCTCGTGCCGTCGGGCATCAGGCCCTGGCCCTGCGTCGCGCGGATCGCGGTGCAGAGGTTGGTCTTGCGCGACGTGCAGCTCTTGCACTGCCGGCACTCGGGCGTGTAGAGCGGGATCACGTGGTCGCCGGGCGCGACGGACGTCACGCCGGCGCCGATCTCGCGCACGACGCCCGCGCCCTCGTGGCCGAGGATCGCGGGGAACTTGCCCTCGGGATCGGCGCCGGAGAGCGTGAACTCGTCGGTGTGGCAGACGCCCGTGGCGCGGATCTCGATCAGCACTTCGCCGGCCTTCGGGCCGTCGAGCTCGATCTCTTCGACATCGAGCGGCTTGCCCGCCGCACGCGCCACCGCGGCTCGCGTCTTCATGTCGCCTCCTGTTCGTCTGGACGCGGCAGCTTAGTCGCGCGCGCACGCCGAATGCGCGCGTCGAATGCGCGCCTCCGGTGGCATGCGGACGCCGTCGAAAATGCCTGCGACCATGACCGCGACTCACCGACGCGCACGGAGGAGGCGGCTTGAATCGTCCCGGCTCGCGCTTGCGCCTGCGCGCGGTCGCCTTCATCGAGGCGGCCGCGTCTGCGCCCGAGCGGGCGGAGGCGCTGTTCGCCGCGATCGCGCCGGCCGGCGGCGAGCCGATTCAGCGCGTGCAGCGCACGGTCGTCGCCGCGTTCGACTCCGCCGCGCGCGCGCTCGCGTTCGCCGCGGCGCTTCCGCCCGACGTGCGCGCGGGCCTGAGCGTCGGCGACGTGCTGTTCGAGGGCGCGGCGATTCACGGGCTCCCGGTGATCGAGGCGAGCCGATTGCGCGAGACCGCGCAGTGGGGCCAGGTGCTGTGCGCCGCGGACCTGATCGCACTCGCGCCCGATGCGGGGGGCGCATTTCGACCCGCGGGCCGCGCGACGCTCGAGGGCTTCGCCGACGCGCTCGAGACCTACGAGCGCATCACGATCGGTCCCAGCGCGCGCGAAGGCGCTCGGCGCGCTCCGAGACCACGGCGAGCCCGAGCCGCGAGCTGAGCTCGCGCGCTTCGTCGAAGCCGGCGCGCGCTTCGGCGCCGAGCTTGCCATCGCGCTCCCAGCGCAGCTCCGCGAGATCGAGCAGCGCCCGCGCGCGCCAGGCGGGCGCGCCGAACGCGCCGTCGCGCTCGGCCGCGCGCGTGAGCCAGCGCTCCGCGTCGTCGACCCGGCCGAGCGCGCGCGCCGTGAGGCCGGCGTAGCGCGCGACCGAGCCGAGCGTCCCGAACACGAAGTTCGCGTGCTCGTCGCCGTGCTGCGCGAGCGGGTCGTGGAGCCAAGCGCAGAGCGCGACGTCGCCCGCATCCGCGGCGGCGAGCGCGGTGCCGCACAGGCTGAGCAGCCAGGTTTGACCGCGGCGCAGCGTCGCGAGCCCGGGCGCGAGGCTCGCGAGCACTGCGTCGCGCTCGGACGCGAGGCCGAGCTCCACGCAGCGAAACGCAAGCGACGACCAGTTGAACGGCAGCAGCTCTCGGTGGATCTGCACCGCGGCGCGCAGCGCCGCGCGCGCCGCGTCGCTCGCCTCCGCCTCCGCGTCGATCCAGAAGCGCTGCACGCGCAGCTGCGCTGCGGCGTCCGGCATGCCGAGCTGCTTCGCGAGCGCGCTGCCGGAGCTGACGAATGCGCGCGCGTGATCGACGCGCCCTTCGATCAACGCCGCGGTCGCCTCGCGAATCGCGAGCATCCAGTGCGTCAGCGGCTGGTCGATCTCGGCCGCCAACTGGCGCAGCACTTCGAGCGCGGCGGCCGCGGCGGCGCGGTCGCCGATGCGCGCGGCGGTGAAGAGCGCGCTGCCCGCGGCGTCGAAGCGCAGCGCCGGCCGCACGCTCTCGGCGGCGAGCTCGGCGAGCTCGCGGGTGGTCGCGACGCGCTCCTCGATCGGGTGGAACACCGACCACTGGCGTTGCGCGAGCACATCCGCGAGCAGCTCGCGATCGCCCGCGTCGCGCGCGAGTGCGAGCGCGGCGTCGCTGGCGCGCTCGCCGGCGCCGGCGTCGAGCGCCCACGCGAGCTCGGTCCCGAGCAGCGCGAGCAATCCGGCGCGCAGCGGCGGCTCGCCGTCGCCGAGCAGCTCGAGCGCGCGCCGCAGCCGCGCGACCTGCGCCTCGTCGACGTGCATCGCGCGCGTGAAGGTTCCGCGATAGGTCGCGAGCAGCGCACGCGCCATCAGCGCGCCGTCGCCGAGCTCGGCGGCGAGATCCGCCGCCGCGTCGAGCTGCTTGCGGTAGCCGGCCTCGCCGAGCCGGCGCAGCGCCTCGCCGG
>DASTOI010000152.1:0-2224 GCA_035762585.1 Myxococcota bacterium | reverse complement strand
AGAGCGACGGTTCGCAAGCTGTTACGGACCTGCTCGACCCGGCGCTCTGGGAGCAGAGCGGCTGGGGGCTCGCGGATCCGAGGCGAGCTGGCGACCTCGCGACGCTGATGCCGGACGTGCGCGACGCCGGCGAGCGGCGCGCTGCGGCGCTCGCATTCCAGCGCCGCGCGCTCGAGCGCGCGCGCGCGTTCCACGCGGCGCTCGATCGGCGCGATGCGACGCCGCCGGACGGGCTCGAGCTGCGCCTCGTCGCCGGCGACGCGACCGACACGGCCCAACAAGTCGCGGTGAACCGGACTGGCGGCGGCGCGCTGCGCGTCGTCGCGTGGGGCCCGGGCGATGGGACCGTGCTGCGCTCGAGCGCGCTGCTCGACGAGCGCGCCGGTGCCGCGTGGCGCCCGAGCATCGACTCGCCGCTTTCGGTCCGGCAGACACTGCTGCTGCCGGACACTCATCTCGGGCTCACGCACAGCACCGTGTTCCGCGACAACGTGCTCTACTGGCTGCTCGAAGAGCCGCGCCGGAAGCCTTGATCGCTCTCACACTCACTTCGCCGATCTCACTTCAGCGCAGTGACGACGCCGAGCGCGCATGCGCGCAGCAGCGCTTGGATCGCTGGCTCGACGGCGCCTTCTCCGCCCACGAGCTCGCACGCCTGCGAGAAGCTCGAGCCTCGCGCGAGCGCCGCGAGCGCAGCGCCGCCGCGAGCGTCGAGCGGCTCGCTGACGACCTTGCCATCGACGCGCGCGACGAGGTGGGTGCGACGCTCTCGCGAGGCCTCGACGACGCGAAACGCCGGCGCGAACGAGAAGCGTGTCTCCGGCCACGCCGCCGGCGGGATCTCGGCGAGCGCGCCCGCAGCGATGCCGCGCGCGCAATCCGGCGCCTCCTGGACCTCGAGCTGCGCCTGCTCCAGCCGCGCGAGGTCGGCGAGCGCGCCGGCGGGAATCTCGAGCACGCCCGCGAACGGAAAGCGTTCGATGAATTCAGCGAGCTGCGCGCCGTAACAAACGTAGCCCTGCGAGGTCGGCGGATGCGCGGCGGCGTATGCGTCCGCGAGTGCGGCGAAGTCTCTCGGGCGGAGGGCGCGCGAGAGCCGCGGGAAGTTCGCCGCGAGCGCCGCACGTAGGTTCTCGCGATACGCATCGCGGTAGACGCGCAGGCCGCGCGTGGCCGCGACGGGACGTTGCGCGTCGAACAGCTCGTCGAGGCCGGCTCGAGGCGCTACGTCAGGGCCAGCGGGCTCGCCGATGCAGCGCTGCCAGAAGCCGGCTTGCAGCTCGCCCCAGCTCGCGGCCGCGCGCGCGGACGCGGCGGCGGCTTGGCGCGGAACGGACGCAGCCCGCTCGCGCGCCGGTTCCGCGTGCTGCGCATCGTTCGCCTCGCGCCAGATCGCGCGAGCCTGGTCGAGCTCGCGCAGCAACGCAGCGAGCGGCGGAATCGCGTCGTCGCGCTCGAGGATCACGTGCGCACGTGGGAAGCGACGCGCGGCCTCTCGGAACAGCGCCCAGACATCGCCCGGCACGTCCGCGCCGTGGGTGTCGATCCGCACGTCGGGCAGCGCGGTGTGGCCCGCGACGTGGAAGTACGCGACGTCCTGCTCGCGCAGCGCACCGAGCATCTCGCGTGGATCCGCCCCGAGATTCGCCGCGTTCACGAACAGATTGTTCACGTCGAGCAGCACGCCGCAGCCGGTGCGCGCGCAGAGCTCCGCAAAGAGCTCGCCTTCGCTCATCTCGTCTGCGCGAAACGCCACGTATACAGAGGCATTCTCGAGCAGCAGCCGCCGCCCTAACACGTCCTGCGCCCGCGCGACGCGCTCGCTCACGAGCGCGAGCGCCTCGCGCGTACGCGCGATCGGCAGCAGATCGTGCGAGTTGCGCCCGCGGATCCCCGTCCAGCACAGGTGATCACTCACGAATCCCGGCTCGGCGAAGTCGGCGAGCTCGCGCAGCGCGGCGAGATATTCGACCGACGGCGGCGCGTCGTTCGCGATGCCGAGCCCGACGCCGTGGAGCGCGACGACGTGATCCCGCCGCAGCGCCTCGAGCTGTGCGCGGCGCGGACCGCCGACGCCGAGGTAGTTGTCGGAGAGCAGCTCGAGCCAATCGACCGCGCGCGGCTGCTGCGCGAGCTCCGCGAAGTGCTGCGTACGGAAGCCGAGGCCGAAGCGCGGCATGGAAGGCGATGAAGTCATCAGGGTGAGTTGCCGCGGAGGCGGGGG
>DASTOI010000151.1:0-4056 GCA_035762585.1 Myxococcota bacterium | reverse complement strand
GAAGCCGAGATCGGTGACGTGGTCGTTGCGCTCGTAGGGCCGCACGCGCACCGGCGCGACGGCGAACAGCGTGAGCGCATTCGCGCCGCGCTCGACGTCGAGCGTCACGCCGTCGAACGTGCGCCGCGCGTTCCCCCAGTCGAGCGGCGAGACGAGCCGCTGCTTGCCGAGCCGCAGCTCCTGCCGGCCCGCGCGAAAGCGCAGCTCGCCGTCGCCCGCGAGCGGCTGCCGCCATTCGAGGAACCCGTTCTGCAGATCGATCGTGTCGGAGTCGGTCGCGCGCGCGCCGCCGAACGCGTCGGGCTCGCTCGTGAAGGCGGCCTTCGCCTCGACGAACACGCGGAAGCGCTCGCCGACGTGGAGGTCTCCGTGCAGGCGCAAACGTGTGAGGAAGAGCACATCTTCGTCATCGGCCGGTGCGCCGAACGCGAAGCCGTCCCACGCCTCGAGCCGCAGGCGCGCCTGGCCGCCGAGCGAGAGCGCGCCGCGCTCGCCGAGGCGAATCCACTTCAGCGCGTCGAACGCGTCGCGGCTCGCGAGCGAAGCGGGCTCGGCGAGGGCGCTCCAGTCTTCGTCGAAGCGGAGATCCTGGAACGCCGGGCGTTCGCCGGCGGTCGCCGCGATCGCCACCGACGCAGCGACGCAAACGAGCAGCGCGAGGAGACAGCTTCGCATGCCTTCACCGAGTTACAGTGCGCGCATGTTAAGCGGCAGGGCTCGCCGTCGCCGTCGTCTCGCGCACGGGAAGCGCGTGCGCCTGGCGCTCTTGCTCGCCGGGTTCACGGTATTCGAGGCGGCGCTCGCGCCGCGCGTCGCCGCGAGCGAGCCAGCGCAAGCCCAACAAGTGACCGGCGAGATCACGGGCCGCGTGGCGCTCTTCCACAAGAAGCTGTTCGGGAAGCCGCAGCGCGCGAAAGAAGTGCGCGACGTCGTCGTCTACGTGACCGGCTTCACCAGCCGGGTGGCAAGCGGCGCGATCGCAGAGCTCGATCAGCGCGGCGAGCAGTTCGCGCCGCGCCTGCTGCCCGTCGTCGCCGGCCAAGAGGTCGCGTTCCCGAATCGCGACCGCATCTATCACAACGTGTTCTCGGTCTCGCCGGTGAAGTCGTTTGATCTCGGGCAGTACAAGTCGAGCGACCCGCCGAAGCGCGCGCGCTTCGAGCGCGCCGGGCTCGTGCCCGTCTACTGCAACATCCACCCGCACATGATCGCTTACGTGGTGGTGCTCGAGAACTCGGCCTACGCGCTCGCGGCGCCGGACGGAAGCTTTCGCATTCGCGGCGTTCCGCCGGGCCGGCATCTCGTGCACGCGTGGACGCCCGGGGCGAAGGCCGCCGTGAGTCAGGAGGTCGACGTGAGCGCCGGCGCGATCGAGCAGGCAAGCTTCGAGCTCACCGGCGGCGCGATCCCGAGCCATCGACGCAAGGACGGCAGTGATTATCCGCCGCCGGGCAGCGAGGCGGAGCGGTGACCGCGCGCGGCGCGAAGCGATGGCCGATCGGGGTCAGACCCCTGGTGGCCAACCGCCGTGGTCGGCTGCTGCGCCGATGACCGAGGCACGCGTCGGGTTCGCGACGAAGCTCTTTCTCGCGTTCGCGGCGCTGATCGGGCTGGCGCTCGCGGTGGCGCTGGTCGCGCTCGAGCGCGTCGCGCGCGAGCGCGCGGAGGAGAGCTTCGCGGCGCGCTTCGAGCAGACGCGCGCGGCGTTCCTCGAGCTCGCCGCGCTGCGCGCGCGCTTCGTCGCCGACGAGATCGATGCGCTCGCGCGCAGCAACCCGCAGTTCCGCACCGTGCTCTCGACGGCTTCGCTCGCGCCCGATCTCGGCCTCGGCGGCGGGAACGCGGTCGGGAGCGCCGAGGCCGCCACGGCGGACGCGCACCTGCGCCTGAAGTCGCTCGTGCCGAGCCTCGCGCTCGCGGCGCGCAGCGACGTGCTGTTGCTGCTCGCTGCGGACGGCCGGCTGCTCTACGCGGCGACCGATCCGGATCGCGCGGGCGAGGATCTCTCCGCGCTCGCGCTGTTCCAGCAGACCGTGCTCACGGGAGAAGCGTCGGACGTGTGGACCGAGCGCGATCCGCACGCGAACGGGCTCGCGCTCGTGCCGCGGCTCGCGGGGCCGGCGGTCTACGAGGTGACCGCGCGGCCGGTCGTGTTCGACGACGCGGTCCACGGCGTCGTGATCGCCGGCGCGCGCATCGACGCCGCCACGCTCGCGACACTGAAGCGTGTCGCCGGGCTCGACCTCGCGCTCGTGGCGCACGGGCACCTGATCGCTTCGACGCTGGCGCCCTCGGCGGAGACCGAGCTCGTGCGCGGCTGGTCCGCGCTCGCGAGCGGGCCGCCGAACGAGGCGCCGCTGGGCAGCGATTACTGGGTGCGCACGACGCCCGTCGCGGGCGCGCGCGCGCCGAACGCCGAGTTCGTGCTGATCGCGTCGTACGCCGGCGAGCGCGCGTTCGTGCGCCGCATGCGCGCCTCGCTGTTCGCGGTCGGCGCCGTAATCCTCGCCGCGACGCTCGCGGTCACGTTCACGATCGCGCGCGGCATCACGACGCCGGTGCGCGCGCTCGCGCGCGCCGCGCGGCGGATCGGGCGCGGCGACCTGGAGACGGAGGTGCGCATCGCCTCGCGCGACGAGCTCGGCGAGCTCGGCGACGCGTTCAACGAGATGACGCGCGGCCTGCGCGAGCGCGATCGGCTGCGGCGGACGTTCGAGCGCTACGTCTCGAAGGAGGTCGCGGCGGAGATCCTCCAGCATCCGGAGGTGATTCCGGTCGGCGGCGTCGCGCGCGAGCTCACGGTGGGCTTCATCGACATCGGCGGCTTCACCGCGCTGAGCGAGCGATTAGGGGCCGAAGCGGTCGTCGCGCGGCTGAACGAGTACTTCGATGCCGTGTGCCGCGCGGTGCTCGCGCGCGACGGCACGGTCAACGAGTTCGTCGGCGACGGCATCGTCGTTTATTGGGGCGCGCCGATTCCGCAGAAGGATCACGCCGCCCGCGCATGCCTCGCGGCGCTCGCGTGCCGCGACGCGCTCGGCGCGCTCGGCGCGAGCTGGCGCGCCGCAGGTCTGCCGGAGACGCGCTTCCGCATCGGCCTGCATACCGGCGAGCTCGTGGTCGGCGAGATCGGCTCCGAAGAGCGTCGCGCCTATCGCGCGGTGGGCGACGCGATGAACCTCGCCGCGCGGCTCGAGAGCGCGAACAAGTTCTACGGCACGCGCATCCTGATCTCGGAGGTGACGCGCCTACAGGCGGGCGACGCGATCCTCGCGCGCGAGATCGACTGCGTGCGCGTGGTCGGCCGCGCGCAGCCGGTGCGGATCTTCGAGCCGCTCACAGCGGCCGGCGACGCGAGTGAGGCTGCGCGGGCGTTCGCCGGGCGCTGGGCCGAAGCGCTCGCGTTCTACCGCGCGCGCGAGTTCGGCCGCGCCGCGCGCGCTTTTTCCGCGCTCGCCCCCGACGCGGCCGCCACCGTCCTGCGCGCCCGCGCCGAACGCCTCGCCGCCTCCCCGCCACCCCCCGACTGGGACGCAGTTCACGTGCTCGAAGCGAAGTAGCGGATGCGGGGACGTTCTTTAAGAAAGTAAGAAAGTGACGCGGTTGGCCCGTCACCGCGCGCTCTCGGACACTCGAAATCGACGGATTCGTACCGGACAATCCGAGTTTCTTGGTTTCTCAAAGAACGTCCCGGAGGTTTCATGCCGCGCCTCGCCGTCTTCGCATTCCTCGTTGCTTGCACGCTCGCCGCCGCCGCCGTCGCGCAGGAGGGCGCGTGGTATCCGTCGCGCTACGGCGCCGCCGACCGGGTCGGCGCTGCGAACAACCTCTCTGCGGAAGCAACCCAGCGCGCGGCAAAGCTCGTAACAACTGGGAAGACGTACTCGCTCGGCATGACGACCGGGCCCGACTCGCTCGCCTATCCACCGCGCAAATACGGCATCGTCGTCACGCAGTCGAACGACGGCACCGGGCCGCGCGTCGGCGAGAACTCCGCGACGTCGAACGACGACATCCTGATGACGTACGTCGGGATCGGCTCGCAGCTCGACGGCC
>DASTOI010000150.1:0-4278 GCA_035762585.1 Myxococcota bacterium | reverse complement strand
TTCCAGGTCCACCAGCCCTACCGGCTGCGCGACTACGGCGTGTTCGACGTCGGCCGGCGCCGCGACTACTTCGACGCGAAGCTCGACGAGGCGGTGCTGCGCAAGGTTTCCGCGAAGTGTTATGGGCCGATGAACGCGCTGGTCGAGCAGCTGATCGCGCGCACGGACGGGCGCTTTCGCGCTTCCTACTCGATCACCGGCACCGCGCTCGAGCAGCTGGAGCGCTGGGCGCCCGAGGTGATCGAGAGCTTCCGCCGGCTCGCGCGCAGCGGCGCAGTCGAGTTTCTCGCGGAGACCTACTACCACTCGCTCGCGTTCCTCGGCTCGCGCGATGAGTTCGACGAGCAGGTCGAGCTGCACGCCGCCGCGATGCAGCGCGTGCTCGGCGTTCGCCCGCGCGTGTTCCGTAACACCGAGCTGATCTTCTCGAACGCGGTCGCGCGCCGCGTGCACGATCTCGGCTTCGCGGGCGTGCTCGCCGAGGGGGCCGATCGCGTGCTCGGCTGGCGCTCGCCGCACTTCGTCTACACCGCGCACGGCGCGCCCGATCTGCCGGTCCTGCTGAAGAGCTACCGGCTCTCGGACGACATCGCGTTCCGCTTCGGCAATCGCGGCTGGGAGGGCTGGCCGCTCACCGCGGACAAGTTCGCGAGCTGGCTGCAGCGCGTGAACGGCTGCGGCGAGACGATCAATCTGTTCATGGACTACGAGACGTTCGGCGAGCACCAGTGGGCCGAGACCGGGATCTTCGAGTTCATGCGCGCGCTGCCCGAGGCGGTGCTCGCGCATCGCGACATGCGTTTCGCGACGCCGTCCGAGGTGATCGCGAGCTGCGAGCCGCGCGGCGAGCTCGACGTGCCCGACTTCGTCTCGTGGGCCGACAGCGAGCGCGATCTCAGCGCGTGGCTCGGCAACGCGATGCAGGGCGCCGCGCTGCGCGCGCTCTACGCGCTGCGCGGCGACGTGCGCGCGAGCGGCGACGCGCGCGCTCTCGAGGACTTCCGCCGCCTCACGACCAGCGACCACTTCTACTACATGTGCACGAAGTTCTTCGCCGACGGCGACGTGCACAAGTACTTCTCGCCGTACGAGTCGCCCTACGAGGCGCACATCGCGTTCATGAACGCGCTCAGCGACCTCTCGCAGCGCGTCGGCACCGGCAAGCGAGTCGCCGCATGAACGGGGACGTTCTTTGAGAAGTCAAGAAACTCGGCGCGTTTCTTGGTTTCTCAAAGAACGTCCCCGAGCAGAAGCAAGCAGCGTGCCGAGGTTGTTACGGATGCGCGGCTCTCGCATCGCAGCGGTCGGAGGACCGCACGATGCTCGGAGCGATCGGCCAGACGTTCTTGCGGCGAGCGCTGCAGGGGCTCCGCGAGGGCGACGCGCCCGCGCTTCCCGAGCTGACGGGCTCCGCGGCGCCGGTTGTCCTGCTTCACGGCTTCGGCGTGACGAGCGCCGTGCTGCGCCCGCTCGAGGCGCGCATCCAGCGCACGCTGCGGCGCCCATGCATTCGGCTGCGCCTCGGCTGTCGCCTCCCGCTCCATCTCGCAGACGTGCGCGCGAGCGCGCGCCGCGTCGATCGCGAGCTCGCGCGCATCGCAGCGCGATCGCCGATCGGCCGCGTCGACGTCGTGGGCCACTCGCTCGGCGGGCTCGTCGCGACCTACTGGCTGAAGCAGATCGATCGGGGAAGGCGGATCCGCCGCGTGGTCACGATGGGGACGCCGCACCGCGGCACGCCGTTCGCGCTGCTCGGCGTGCTGCTGTTCGGAGCGATCTCGCCGGCCGTCTGGCAGATGCTCCCCGGCTCGCAGCTCGTGCGCGAGCTCGCCGCGCTGCCGGTGCCGGAGGCGTCCGAGCTGATCGCGCTCGGCTCGCACGCTGACTCGGTCGTGCCCGCGCGCCTCGCGCTGCCCGCGCCAGCGCCGCGGCTGCGCGCCGCCGCCGTCTCGCGGGTGCGGCACGTCGACTTCCTGTGGTCGCGCGACGTGTTCGACCACCTGAAGGGCGCACTCGCTGCCTAGTGCCCAGCTGTTACGGCGCCTGTGCCGTGGAATCCGAGCGCTCGCTTGAACGCACTTCACAACAGGAGCATCGCCATGTCTCGATTGCCGAAGCGCCCTCGGCCGCTGTTTCCGCCGATCTTCTTCCTGCTCGCCGCGAGCGTTGCCTCCGCTGCATTCGCCGAGCACGACGAGCGCGAGCTCACGCTGGCGCTCGCGAAGCAGCTGATGGCTTCCGCGGAGGCCGCGGCCGCGCGCTTGAATGCGCCCGGTGGCGCGATCGCGATCGTCGACGACGGCGGCCACCTCGTGATGCTCGAGCGGCTCGACGGCACCTTCCCGGCCGCGAGCGCGGTCTCCACCGAGAAGGCTCGCACGGCGGCGGTGTTCCGCATGCCGACAGAGAACCTCGAGAATGCGATCCGGAGCGGGCGCAACGCGCTGCTCGGCGTGGCCGTAATGACTCCGCTGCAGGGCGGCGTGCCGATCGTTGTCGGCGGGCGCGCGATCGGCGCAGTCGGCGTCTCCGGCGCCGCGAGCGCCGCGCAGGACACCGAGATCGCGAAGGCGATCGCGGCTTCGGTGGCCCAATGAGCGCGCTCACTTCGCTGCATCCACGCGTGCTCGTCGCCGCTGCCGTGCTCTGCGCGCTGCCCGCGCTCGCAGGCGACGTCCTCCACCTGCCGAAGCGCGACGTCGACGCGGCGTTCGCGCGCGGCGTGCCGCTCACCGAGAACGCGCTCTACAAGATCCACGCGAGCCGCCGGGACGCGCCGGGCGTCGGCGAGGTGCACGTCGCCGACACCGACATCATCTACGTGCTCTCGGGGCGCGCGACGTTCGTGACGGGCGGCGTGCTCCGCGAGGCGAGAGAGACCGCGCCGGGCGAGCTGCGCGGGCCGCGCATCGAGGGCGGCGTCGAGCGTGAGCTCGCCGCCGGCGACGTGATCATCGTCCCGAACGGGACGCCGCATTGGTTCAAGGCGGTCGACGGACCCGTGACTTATTACGTCGTCAAGACGACGGATCCGGGAGCCGCGCGATGAAGCGCGCGCTGCTCGTCGCCTGGGTCGCGCTCGCTCCGCACGGGGCGTTCGCCGCCGCGCCCGGCGTTCCGGAGACGGAGCCGCTCGCGACGATCGATCTCACGACGAGCGCCGGCGCCGCGCTCGTGCAAGCGCAGTGGCGCTATTCGGACGTGCGGATCGTGCCGGCGACGCATCGCGCGCCCGACGCGGAGGGCCAGCCGACCGGCGCGCCGGTCGGGACCTACACGATCGAGCCGCGCGCGGGCCGCGCCGACTACGACGACTCCGCGTGGCCGGTGATCGCGCCCGAGTCACTCACTGCGCGCCGAGGGAACGGCCGCGTCGCGTTCAACTGGTACCGCGTCGCCGTCACGATCCCGGAGAAGATCGGGGAGCTCGATCCCAGCGGCGCGACGGTCGTCTTCCAAGCGACGGTCGACGACTACGCCGAGATCTGGATCGACGGCGAGATCACGCGCGCGATCGGGCAACGCGGCGGCTCGGTCGTCGCGGGCTGGAACACGCCCAACCGCGTCATTGCTGCGCGGAACGTGAAGCCGGGCCAGCACATCTCGATCGCGCTGTTCGGCGGCAACGGCCCGCTCAGCGATCCGCCGGCGAACTTCATCTGGGTGCGCGAGGCGAAGCTCGAGCTGTTCGCTACGGCGAGCGCCGAGCCGTATGCGATCGCCCCGGCCGAAGTGAACGTCGAAGTCGAGCGCCTCGACCCGCGCATCGATCGCATCGTCCCGCAGAATCCGAAGATCTGGAAGCTCGCGGAGGGCTTCCAGTTCACCGAGGGTCCGCTCTGGCTGCGTGACCGCGGCGTGCTGATCTTCAGCGACCCGAACGCGAACCAGATCTACCAGTACGACCCGCGCGACGGAGGCACCCTCTCCGTGTTCCGTGACAAGTCGGGCTACGACGGCACGGACGTCGGCGAGTACCTCCAGCCGGGCAGCAACGGCATCACGCGCGACCCGCAGGGTCGCATCACGGTCGATGAGCACGGCCGCCGGCGCGTGGTACGGCTCGAAGCAAACGGGGCGGAGACCGTGTTGGTCGATGCGTACCAGGGCAAGCGCCTCAACTCGCCGAACGACCTCGTCTACCGCTCCGACGGGACGCTCTACTTCACCGATCCGCCGTTCGGATTGAGAACGACGGACGATCCGCGCCGCGAGCTGCCGTACAGCGGCGTCTTCGCGTGGAAGGACGGCCAGCTGCACCTGCTCACACAGGAGCTC
>DASTOI010000149.1:0-3201 GCA_035762585.1 Myxococcota bacterium | reverse complement strand
CAGCGCCGCGCGCAGGCCCGGGTCGACGTCGCCGAGCTTGCGGCCGATCTCGACGAGCGCGTCGGATGCCGCGCGCGAGACCGCCTTCGCGGGGTCCCCTAATGCCTCGCATAGCGCTTCGGTGAGCAGCGTGGCCGCAGGGTCGGTCGCCGCCGCGAGGCACGCGGCGCGGCGCGCAGCGGGGTCCGGGCTCGCGAGCTGCTGGAGGATCGGGTGACTCACACCCGCGTCCAGCGCGCGCCGACGTCGCCGGCCGCGTCGTCGCGCGTCACGCGGCGCTCGCGCAGCAGCTTGCGCAGGTGCTGGATCACCGACTGCGCCGCGGCGGCGTGCAGGGCGGGCGGATAGGCGGCGTAGACGATCTGAACGATCTCCATTGCGGTCTTCGGGCCGCTCGCGAGCGCACCCACGATCTGCCGCTCGCGCTCGGCGCGGTGGGCGATGTACTCGCGCAGCTTCGCGACGCCGTCGGCGATCACGGGCCCGTGCGCCGGATAGATCCGCGCCGGCTTCTCCGCGAGCAGCTTGTCGAGCGAGCGCAGGTAGTCGGCGAGGTCGCCCGACTCGGCGGGGATCACGGTCGTGCCGACGCCGAGCACGTTGTCGCCGGAGAAGAGCGCGCGCTCTTCCTCGAGCATGAAGTTCAAGTGGTCGGGCGCGTGGCCGGGCGCGTGGATGCCGCGCAGCGTCGCGCCCTCGGTCTTCACGGGCTCGCCCTCCGCGAGCGGCTCGAGCCCGAGGTCCGCGTACGGGCCGTCGAACAGCGCGCTCGGCAGCTTGCGCACGCGCACGCGGCCGAAGCGCTGCATCACCGAGCGCACGCCGCCGATGTGGTCGGGGTGGCCGTGCGTGAGCACGATCTCCTGGATCCGCTCGCAGCCGCAGCGCTCCATCGCGCGCGCGAGCACCGGGAGGAACGCCGGCTCGCCCTGACCGGGGTCGATCAGGATCCGCGCGTGCCCGGTGCCGACCAGGTACGCGTTCGTGCCCGGCCCCGTGAACGCGCTCGGGTTCTGTCCGAGCGCGACCGTCACCCGCTCCGACCACACATCGAGGTCGGGCATCTTCATTCCCAGCATCACCGGAGCCGCAGACGTCGCGTTCGACATGGCGGCCGATTCTAGGCGCAAGTCACCAAACGGGGACGTTCTTGCTCTGGTGACTTACGCGCACGCAGCGGGCACGGAGCGGCCTTCGCCGGCGGCAAGACTGTCCCCTGACTCACCGTCAAGTATGAACGTCCCCGAAGCGGTGACTTGTCAGGAGCCGGCGATCGTCATACGGGAGATGCGGAGGGACGGCGCGCCCAGCGAGCCGAGAAAGCGGAGGTCCGCGCCGATCGCTTCGATGCTCTCGAGCATCGTGCCGAGGTTGCCGGCGATCGTGATCTCTTCGACCGGGTACGCGCGCTCGCCGCGTTCGATCCAGTAGCCGCGCGCGCCGCGCGAGAAGTCGCCGGTCACCGGATTGAAGCCGTGGCCGAACATGCCGGTGACGAGCAGCCCGCGGTCGAGCCCGCGCACGAGCGTCTCGACGTCGCCGGCGCCGGCCTCGAGCCACAGATTCGTCGGCGCCGCGCTCGGCGCGCCGCCAGCGGCCCGTGCAGCGTTGCCGGTCGACGCGAGGCCGAGCTTGCGCGCGGAGTAGCTGTCGAGCAGCCAGCTGCGGAGCACGCCGGCCTCGATCAGCACGTTGCGCCGCGTCGGCTGCCCTTCGCCGTCGAACGGCTTGCTGCCGAGGCCGCCGCGCCGGCGGCCGTCGTCGACGATCGTCACGCGCTCGCTCGCGATGGGGCGCCCGGTCTTGTCGCGCAGGAACGAGCTGCCCCGATAGACGGAGTAGCCGGACAGACAGCCGACCAAGTTCCCGAGCAGCTCGCGCGCGGCAGACGCGTCGAAGACCACCGGCGCTTCGCAGGTCGGGACGCGGCGCGCGCCGAGCTGCCCGATCGTGCGCTCGGCCGCGGTGCGGCCCACGAGCTCGGGCGACTCGAGCGCGGCCAGCGTGCGGCTCGCGCTCGCCCACCACGCGGTCTGCATCGCGCCGTTCTCGGTCGCGACGGGCTGCGCGTAGAGCGAGTGCGACGCGCTCGCATACTCGCCCGCGAAGCCGGCGCTCGAGCCGTAACGAATCGTCGTGTACGACGTGCTCGCGCTCGCGCCCTCCGAGTTCGTGATGCGTGCGTCGTGGGCGCGCGCCGCGTCCTCGGCGCGCTGCGCGAGCGCGATCCAGTCCGCCGTCGAGAGCGCGCGGTCGCCGGGATCGAACAGCGCGAGGTCGGGCAGCTCGCGCGCGAAGCCGCCCTGAGGGAGCCCCGCGCTCGGGTCGGGCGCGGTCGCACGCGCGAGCGCGACCGAATCCTCGCCGAGCCGCGCGACGGCGTCGCGGGAGAGATCGCTCGAGGACGTCACGGCGCTGCGCAGCCCGCCCGGGCCATCCGTGAACACGCGCAGCCCGAGCGTGCGCTCGCGCGACTGTGCGACGGTGTCGACCTCCTTGCCGCGGACGCGCACTTCGAGCGCGTCGCTCTCGGCGAAGACCGCATCCGCGGAGTGAGCGCCGGCCGCGCGCGCGCGCTCGAGCGCGAGCTGCAGCGCGTCCGAGCCCGACAAGCGCGCCGCGCTCACCGCTCCGTTCCGCCCACGGTGAGCCCGTCGACGCGAATCGTCGGCAGGCCGACACCGACCGGCACCGACTGCCCGTCCTTGCCGCATGTGCCGACGCCGAGATCGAGCGCGAGATCGCTGCCGATGCGCGAGACGCGCGTCAGCACGTCGGGGCCGTTGCCGATCAGCGAAGCGCCGCGCAGCGGCTCGGCGAGCGCGCCGTCGACGATGCGGTAGGCCTCGCTCGCCGAGAACACGAACTTCCCGCTCGTGATGTCGACCTGCCCGCCGCCGAACGTCTTCGCGTAGAGGCCGTTCTTCACCGAGCGCACGATCTCGTCGGGATCGTCGCGACCGGCCAGCATGAAGGTGTTCGTCATGCGCGGCATCGGGAGGTGCGCGTAGCTCTGCCGGCGGCCGTTGCCGGTGGGCGCGTGACCCATCAGGCGCGCGTTCAGGCGGTCTTGCAGGTAGCCGACCAGAATGCCGTCCTCGATCAGCACCGTGCGCGCGGTCGGCGTGCCCTCGTCGTCGACGTTCAGCGAGCCGCGGCGACCGGGCAGCGTGCCGTCGTCGATCACCGTCACGCCCGGCG
>DASTOI010000148.1:0-3135 GCA_035762585.1 Myxococcota bacterium | reverse complement strand
CGGCGCGCGCGGCTACGACGCGAGCGTCGCCGCGCACCTGCGCGCCGGCGAGGCGGGCGAGCTGATCCCGCCGCGCGAGCGCGGCGACTGGGCGGCGCTCGCGGCAGCACAGCGCGCGAACGAAGCGGCGGGCGCGCGCTGCGTCGGCCTCGCGCTCGAGACGCGCCCGGATCACGTGACGCGCGACGAAGTGCTTCGCCTGCGCCGCCTCGGCGCGACGAAGCTGCAGCTCGGAATCCAGTCGCTCGACGACGCCGTGCTCGCGGCGAACCAACGTGGTCACGACGTCGCCGCCACGCGCGCCGCGATCGCGCTGCTGCGCGGCGCCGGCTTCAAGATCCACGCTCACTGGATGGCGAACTTGTTGGGCTCGACTCCGGACCGCGATCGCGCCGACTTCGCCCGCCTGTTCGATGACCCCGCGATCTGCCCCGACGAGCTGAAGCTCTACCCGTGCAGCCTCGTCGAGACTGCCGAGCTCGCGCACTTCCACGCGCGGGGCGAGTGGCGCGCCTACACACGCAACGAGCTGCTCCCGCTCGTCGCCGACTGCCTCGCGGCGATCCCGCGCTGGTGCCGCGCGACCCGCGTGATCCGCGACATCCCGTCGCAAGAGATCGTGACCGGCAGCCGCGAAACGAACCTGCGCGAAGCCGCCGAAGCGCTGCTCCGCGAACGCGGCACCGCGCTCCAAGAAATCCGCTCGCGCGAAGTGCGCGCAGCCGCGACGGAGAGCGAGATCGCGCTGCGCGAGACGCGCTACGCGACCTCGATCGGCGAAGAAATCTTCCTCGAAGCGCTGACGAAGAACGAGCGCCTCGCCGGCTTCGCGCGCATCGCACTACCGAGCGCAGCCGCCGCCGAGTCGCCGCCCATCGCCGAGCTCCGCGGCGCCGCGCTCCTCCGCGAAGTCCACGTCTACGGCGCCGTCGCCGACCTCGGCGAGCACACCCCCAACAAGTCGCAGCACACGGGCCTAGGCTCGCGGCTGCTCCAGCGCGCCGCCGACATCGCCCGCACCGCGCACTACCCGCAGCTCTCGGTCATCTCCGCAGTGGGCACACGCGCGTGGTACCGCCGCCAACGCTTCACGGACGGCGCGCTGTACCAGCATCTCGAGCTGTAGAAGCCTCTACAGCCGCCACAGCACCACGCCGCCTGACCTCGCGCAGCGTGCGGCCGATCGCGCCTCGAAGGCGCGATCGCCGCACCGTTCTCTCTCCCATGCACGCGCAAACGTCAGCACTGAGCCCGCGCGCCGTCGTCGCAAGCACGCTGCAGCCAGCGAGGGGTGGGACGGGGGTCCTGGAGCGGAGGGCCGGCGGAGAGCAAAGCGACCGCGCAGCACAGAGGCTGGGGCGACCATCCGCATCCGCGAGCGCCCAGCTGCCCAGCCAACGCGCGCGACGAGCTCGATGCAAGCTCGCCCCCAACGCGCGCACATCCTCCTGTCAGCACAGCACCCTGATAAGGCCCGCAGCGGAACGGAATCCCCTCCCACCCCGAGCCGAGCACCGAATCCCTACGACGACGGCGCTCGAGCCCCGCACAGCGCGATGAAAGTACGTCCCCGATGAAAACTCACCGAAGGCTCAGCTCGGCCGCCGAAACTCCAGCGCCTCTCCGGACAGCCGCGCATCCGCAACCACCTTCGCGCCGTCCCCGAACTCTCCTTCGAGGATCTTCATCGCGAGCGGGTCCTGAACCATCCGCTGAATCACGCGCTTCAGAGGCCGTGCGCCGTAATGCGGGTCGTACCCCTTCTCCGCGAGCAGCCGCTTCGCCTCGTCCGTCAGCTCGAGCTCGATCCGCCGCTCCGCGAGCAGCTTGCGCACGCGCTCCAGCTGGATTTCGACGATGCGGCTCAGGTGCTCGCGACCGAGCTGGTGATAGATCGCGATGTCGTCGACGCGATTCAGGAACTCGGGCTTGAAGTGCGCGCGTAGCGCCTCCATCACGCGCGTCTCCATCTCTTCATGCTGCGTCTCGGCGAGCTCCACGATGAACTGGCTGCCGATGTTCGAGGTCATGATCAAGACGACGTTCTTGAAGTCGACCGTGCGCCCTTGCCCATCTGTGAGGCGCCCATCGTCGAGAATCTGCAGCAGCACGTTGAACACGTCCGGGTGCGCCTTCTCGATCTCGTCGAACAGCACGACGCTGTACGGCCGGCGGCGCACCGCTTCGGTCAAGTAGCCGCCTTCGTCGTAGCCGACGTAGCCCGGAGGCGCGCCGATCAAGCGCGAGACCGAGTGCTTCTCCATGAACTCGCTCATGTCGATGCGCACCATCGCCTGCTCGTCGTCGAACAGGAACTCGGCGAGCGCGCGTGCCGTCTCGGTCTTTCCGACGCCCGTCGGGCCGAGGAAGATGAACGAGCCGATCGGGCGGTTCGGATCCTGGAGTCCGGCGCGCGCGCGGCGCACCGCGTTCGCGACCAGCGCGAGCGCCTCGTCTTGGCCGACGACGCGGCGGCGCAGGTTCTCCTCCATCCGTAACAGCTTGCCCTGCTCGCCCTCGAGCATCTTCGCGACCGGGATGCCGGTCCACTTCGAGACGATCTCGGCGATCTCCTCGGAGGTCACTTCTTCCGACAGCACCGAGCCCTGCTTCTGCAGCTCGGCGAGCTTCTGGCCTTCGGCGTCGAGCTGCTTCTCCAGCTCCCGTAACAAGCCGTACTGAATCTCCGCGGCGCGCTCGAGGTTGCTCGCGCGGCGCGCGCGCTCGAGCTCGGCGGTCAGCTCCTCGCGCTTCTGCTTGATCTCGCGCACGTGCGAGATCGCGGTCTTCTCGTTCTCCCAGCGCGCCTTCAGCGCGGCGCCCTCGCTCTGCAGCTCGGCGATCTCGCCGCCGATGCGCGCGAGCCGCTCGCGGCTCGCTGCGTCCGACTCCTTCTTCAGCGCCTCGCGCTCGATCTCGAGCTGCGTGCGCTTGCGCTCGATGACGTCGAGGTCCTCCGGCATCGAGTCGATCTGCACGCGCACGCGGCTGGCGGCCTCGTCGACGAGGTCGATCGCCTTGTCGGGCAGGAAGCGCTCGGTGATGTAGCGGTGCGAGAGCGTCGCGGCGGCCACCAGCGCGGCGTCCTGGATGCGCACGCCGTGGTGCGTCTCGTAGCGGTCCTTGAGCCCGCGC
>DASTOI010000147.1:0-3099 GCA_035762585.1 Myxococcota bacterium | reverse complement strand
ACGTAACGGGCCGCAACGGGCACGAGCAGCACCTCAACACCAATGCGCTGGCGGGCGGCCACTACGTACGTACGTCGCTTCGCTGGGCGCCGGTCGAGAACGTGACGGCCGACTTCATCGCGGCGTACTCGATTAACAAGGACGACGGCGGGTCGCCGCGCCCGCTCGGGCCGTACCCGACGTTCAACCCGGGCCAGAGCACGATCTTCTTCGGCGGCGTGAACCCGACCGGCGCGACGCCCAACTCGGACGACGCGAGCGAGATCCGCTCGAACCGCGGGCAGGATCAGCGCTTCGAGACGGCGTGGGCGCAAGCGATCTTCGAGTGGGACGTCGCGAGCCACACGATCAAGCTGAACGGCAACTACCAGTATTGGGACTACGCGATCGACCGCGACCAGGACTTCACCGACAACGAAGCGCAGCGGCTCGTGCTGCTCGACACCCACAAGACGTGGAGCGGCGAGGCGACGATCCGCTCCGACTATGCAGACAGCAAGCTCAATTGGCTTTTCGGCGGGAACTATCAGGACGACAGCGCGCCCGACACGGATGTTCCGATCTGGAATTATCAGGCGGCTGAAGAGCTCGAGAACTTCGCGGTGTTCGACGCGTTCGCCGACCCGATGGTCGACGGCCCGTTCTCTCCGTTCACGACAGACGCCCAAGCCGTCTGTGGGGGGCCGTGTCTGTTCGCGCCCGGCGATCCCGACCGGCCTTTCATCCGATTCCGTTCCGACACCGACACGAAGACCGCGGGAGTCTTCTTCCAGGGCGGCATCGACTTCACTGAGAAGTTCCGTTTCGACGCGGGCGTGCGTTACAGCTGGACCAGGCGCCACATGCGCGACATGGGCCATCTCGACGTCCTGCTCGAGACCTACGACCTGATCACCGACCGCGCGAGCGGCGGAACGCAGGATTTCTGCACCGAGGTCGCGATGCTCCCGGACGAGGTCTTCGGGATCCCCACTGCGCCCAAGGAGAACTGCTTTAACTACTTCATCTACCCCACCCTGCAGGCGTGGACGCCATTTCCAATCGACGCAGACAACATTGCGTTCCTCGTCCCGCTGAAGGGAAATCGCGACCGCGACACGCTGAACGTGGATCCCGTCGTGAAGAAGAAGGATTGGGACTCCGTAACGGGTCGCGCCCGCTTCGAGCTCCGCCCCCTGGACGGGCATCTCTTCTACGCGAGCTACAGCCGCGGCGAGCGCCACGGCGGCTTCAACTTTTTCGTCGACGATCCGTTCAAGTCGGAGACGATCAACGCCTACGAGCTAGGCGCGAAGAACGCGTTGTTCGACAACCAGCTGTTCCTCGCGACGACGTTCTTCTATTACGACTTCAAAAATCGCTTCATCACCGAGACGCAAAACAACGTGACGACGACGGTGAACGCGCCGGAGTCGACGATCTACGGGATCGAGCTCTCGTGGCAATGGGCGGCGACGGACCAACTACAGATCGAGGGCAACGCCGGCTGGCTCCACGCAGAGATCACCGGCGACTTCTTCTCGCAGGACAACAGCACGACGCCGTCGAATCCGAATGGCTTCTGCCCCGGGAAGGTCTACCCGAACACGCCCGGCTCCGACTTCGCCGGCCTGCCGGCGATCGGCGATCTGCACGGCTCCGGACTAACCTGCGACGGCGGCGAGTTCGTGAACCTGAAGGGCAACGTGTTCCCGCGCTCGCCCGAGTTCACGATCTCGCTCGGCGCCTCCTATCGCTTCGAGCTCGCGTCTGGCGTACTCACGCCGCGGCTCGACTTCGCCTACCGCGGCGCCATCTATTACCGACAGTTCGAGAACCCGCTCGACCGCCAGGCCGCTTACACGCGCACCGACGTGCGCCTCCGCTACGACCTCGCATCGAATCCGTTCTGGTTCGAGGCTTACGTGCAGAACCTCGAGGACAACCAGAAGATCAAGACGCAGGTCGAGACCCAGCTCAACTGGATGCGTTATTACTGGCTCGGTGCGCCGCGCACGATCGGCGTGCGCGTCGGCTGGAAGATGACGGGCAGCTCGGTCGGAGATCTGTGGCCGTTCTGAGAGGGCTCGCGGCTGCGCTGCTCGGCGCGGCCGCTGCGCTCGGCGCGTGCAGCGCGCCGACTCCGCTCGCGAGCAGCGAGTCGCCGGCGCGCGCTTCGGCGCCCGCGACCGGCGCGACCGCACCGCGCGCCTGCGCATGGTTCGGCGACGCGCGCGGCGACGTTCTCTACTTCGGGATCTCGCGCTTCTGGAGCGCGTCGCGCGCCGCGGGGGGCGATCCGCGTGCGGAGCTGCGCGCGGGCGGGCCGCGCGAGCTCGGGCGCTTCGACCTCGCGCGCGAGGCGCTGCTTCCGCCGCTCGCGATCGGCCCATCCGATGCGCGCAGCGGCGTTTGGGACGTGCTCGCGCACCCGAACGGCTGGATCTACTTCACGACGTTCTGGGAGCGCGCCGGCCGCGTCGATCCCGAGAGCGCGCGCGTCGAGTGGTTCGACGCGGCCGGCACGGGCCTCAACGAGCTCGCGCTCGCGCCGGACGGCCGCGTACTCGCGACTCGTTATGGGCGCGACGGCGCGAGCGGCTCCGTCGTCGTGCTCGACGAGCGCGGCGAGCTTCTCGCCGAGCACGCGCTCGCGAGCGATCCCGGCGTCGTCGCCGCAGCGAAGAGCCTCGCCTACGACCCGAGCCGCGCCGCCGTCTGGCTGAACACCGACCTGCTGCCGGAAGCCGGCCCCAGCGCGGGCGAATCGGCGCACGACGCGCGCGTGATCGCGCTCGCGGACGGCCGCGAGCTCGCGCGCTGGCGCACGCCCGAGCTCCAGTTCATGGCGTTCGCGGGCGACGGCACGGGCTTCCTCGTCGAGCGCGACGCCGAGCGCCTGTTATTGCGCATCGTCGATCCCGGCTCGCGCGCGCCGCTCCAGCTCGCGGGCCGCAGCGTGCTGCTCGACGACTCGTTTCCCGCGCACGACTTCGCGCAAGACGTGAAGCTCGCGCCCGATGGCGCGGCGGTCGTCACGCGCTGGAGCGGGACCGTGCACGTCGTCTCGCGCCGCGGCGAAGTGAAGACGCTCTCGCTGCCGAAGCTCGAGGGCGCGCT
>DASTOI010000146.1:0-4730 GCA_035762585.1 Myxococcota bacterium | reverse complement strand
GCCGCGCCGAGGATCAGCGCGCGCGGCAGGTCGAGCGCGCCGCGCGCGACCGGCTCGGGCAGCTTCACGTCGGGGAGATCGCCGGGCGGCGGCGGCACGTCGTTCGCGCCGTCCTCGATCGGTCGCGGTGCGAAGAACGGCATGCGCATGAAGAAGCGCGACGCGATCACAGCGGTGATCGTCGAGCAGAGAGTCGCGAACAGCGTCGCCGCCCAGACGAGGCCGGCCATCGCGTCGGTGCCGTTCTCGCTCGCGCCGGCGCGGATCGCGATCACGCCGGACGGGATCATCAGCGTCACGGAGGTCGCGTTGATCGCGAGGAACAGCGCCATCGAATCGCTCGCGACGCCGGGAAAGCGGTTCAGCTTGTTCAGCTCGACCATCGCCTTCAGGCCGAGCGGCGTCGCCGCGTTGCCGAGCCCGAGCACGTTCGCGGCGAGGTTCATCACCATCGCGCCGATCGCGGGCGAATCGCCGGGCACTTCGGGAAAGAGCCGCCGCAGGAGCGGGTGGATCGCGCGCACGACGAGCCGCAGCAGACCGGCCTCACTCGCGATCTTCACCACGCCGAGAAAGAGGATCATGGGCCCGACCAGCTTCACGATCAGCTCGATCGCGCTCTGCGCCGCCGAGATCGACGAGGCGCTCACCTCGGCGAGCCGGCCGGTCCAGGCGGCAGTCGCGACGGACGCGAGCATCAGCAGCGCCCAGATCCAGTTGAGCATGCGACGCCCCCCGCGCCCGCGCTGCATCGGCTCGCGCGCGCCCCTCCGTGAGCGCGGCGGCTGCGCAACCTCCTGGATAAGCTCGGCCGAGTCAACCGGCGCTCCCCCACGCCGTGGTCTGGAGACTGCGTGAGGTCGACCGCGCGCTCGGCGCTTCGAGTTGTTGGGGGATTCGCGCTCGCGGCTGCGCTCGCGGTCGGCGCGCGTGCAGACGAGGCGGGCGACGCCGCATGGCTCGCGCGCGTGCGCGCGGCGGCGAAGGCGCGCGGCTTCCAAGGCGGCGCCCAGTCGATTCTCGTCGTCGAGCGCGCGAGCGGCGCCGAGCTGTTCGCGCAGCACGCCGAGCGTGCGCTGGCGCCCGCCTCGACGCAGAAGATCCTGACCGCGCTCGCTGCGCTCGACGCATTCGGCGCCGGCCACCAGTTCCAGACTGAAGTGCTCGCGCCGGCGGCGCCCGATGCGAACGGCCGCGTCGCCTCGCTCGCGATCCGCGGCGCGGACCCCGCGATGACGGGCGAGCTGTGGTGGCGCCTCGCGAACGACCTGCGCGCGCTCGGCGTCGCCGAGGTGGCGGGCGACGTCGTGCTCGACGATTCGCTACTCGACGCGGAGCGCTGGCACCCGAGCTGGTTTCCGGTCTCGGCGCGCGCGTACCACGCACCGATCAGCGCGATCTCGGCGAACTACGGCGCGTTCCGCGTCGTGGTCACGCCCGGCGAGAAGCTGGGCGCGCCCGGCCGCGTCCAGATCGATCCGCCGCTTTCGTATTTCCCGCTGACGAACGCGACGCGCACGCTGCGCCCGGGCGCCGGCCCGCGGCTCGAAGTCGAGCGCGCGCGCGATCCGAGCGGCGGCGAGCGCGTCACGGTGACCGGCGCCGTCGCGCTCGGCGGCGATCGCGTCGAGATCTGGCGCTCGGTGATCGACCCGACGGCGTACGCCGCGGCGGTGCTGCGCTCTCAGCTCGAGGCGGCCGGCATTCGCGTCGCCGGGAAAGTGCGGGCGGGAAGCGCGCCCGCGACGAGCGTCCTGCTCTATGCGTTCGACGGCATGCCGCTGCGCGCGGAAGCGGACCTCTTGCTGAAGTACAGCAACAACTTCATCGCGGAGACGCTGCTGAAGCAGCTCGGGCGCCTCGACACCGGCATGCCGGGCAGCTGGGCGAACGGCGCCGAGGCGCTGCGCTCGCGGCTGGCGGCGCTCGGACTTCCGCTCGACGGCGTCCGGCTCGTCGACGGGTCCGGCCTCTCGCGCGACAACCGCGTCAGCGCGCGGCTCTTGGTCGCCGCGCTGCGGCGCGCCGACGAATCGTTCGCGATCGGCCCCGACTTGCTCGCGGGCCTACCAATCGCCGCGGAAGACGGCACGCTGCGCAAGCGCGCAGAAGGAGCGCGCGGCCTCGTGCGCGCGAAGACGGGAACGCTCGACGGCGTGACCTCGCTCGCGGGCTGGGCGCGCACCGAGCGCGGCCGCGAGTTGGTGTTCGCGCTGATCTCGAACGGCCACCGGCACGGCGACGTCGCAGCGATCGACGCCGTCGACGCGTTCGCCGCCGCCCTCGTCCACGACGCGTCGGGCGAGTCAGCGAGCCGCTAGCAAGCGAAGCGCGCAGCGAGGACCCGTGAGGGTTTCCCTCGCGGGTCGCGTGCGCTGGACCCTCGGCGTGCGGTGATCGGGCATCCTGAGTCGGTCTCCTAGCGGAGCGGCGGGAGCACCGCCCTCAGGCCGGCGCGCCCGAGAGCGACAGTCCCAGCTGGTGGACGGCTTGGAGATTGTTCGCGACCGCCCAGCCCGTCGTCGCGATCAGCACGCCGAGCGCTCCGAGCTTCAGCGAGGGCGCGATGCGCGGCGTTCGCACGAGGATCGCGAGCACGACGAGCGTCGCGCAGGTGTCGAGAATCAAGCCCTCGGTGAGCCCGACGCGCGCGAACAACCACTCGGCGAGCGGATTCGCCTCCGTCACCTCCCACCCCGCGACCGCGCCACGCAGACACAGGTACGTCGTCCAGTGGTCCGCCAACGACACCAGAAACGCAACGCCCGCCAGCAAATGCACCATGCCCATGCCGCTCACCCGAGCAAGCGCCGTGCCCGCGCCCGCTCGCCGCGCCGCGACCTCAATCGCCGCGCCCAGTTGTCGCGCGCGCTGCTGCCGCGCGATCCCCTCACGTGCACGCAACTCGGGGTAATCGCCTTCCGTCATCGCGCACTTCAGCGGGCTCGAACAAAGCTCGAACCGCGCTGAATGCGACGGCGCCCGGATGGTGGGCGGGCCGCCGGCGAAGGCGTATCGCGTCATACGTCGAGCCGGCGGCCCGCCCGCCAGCCAGCCGGGATGCCGGCGCATTCAGCGCTCGCGGCGCATGCGGCCTCGGCCTAGGAGCAGCCAGTCGATCGAGATCGCTTCCTTCACCGCGAGCTGGATCAAGAACTCGGCGTGGGGTGTCGTGCCGTTCTCGTAACGGTTCACGTTTTGTTGGAAGACGCCGAGCTCGCGTGCGAACTGGCGCTGAGAACGCATGCCGCGGACTTGAATGAGCCGCTCGGCAACGCGCTTCTTCCTTCGATCCAACGCCGGCGCTGACATCCGCCCTCCATCCTGGTCGGCCTTCGTTCGGCATTGCCGCCAACCGACGCCAGGGCGATCGCGTGGAGCGCGATTGCGAAGAGCGAGGAGGGGGCTCGCCGAGTCGAACGCTCGCTGTGCTGTGTGTGAGAAACTTCTCGCGGGGCTTCGGCTCCCTAATAAGTCGCCGAAGAGGGGCGAATTCTATGCGAGCGGTTCTGCGCGAGCAATGCAAAATGCTCCGCGTGCGGAAGAAAAAAAGCTTGCACTCCCTGCGGGAGCAGCACGCGCACGCGGTGCGCGAACCGTGAGGATCACCGGCGGAGAATTCGCGGGCCGCGTGCTGCGCGTTCCGCGCGGGGAAGTGCGGCCGACGGCGGACCGCGTGCGGGAAGCATTGTTCTCGATGCTCGCGCATCGCGACGTGCTCGCAGGCGCGCACGTGCTCGACGTGTTCGCGGGCAGCGGCGCTCTTGGGCTCGAGGCGCTCTCGCGCGGCGCAGCGCGCGCGACGTTCGTCGAGGAGTCGCGCGCGGTCGCTCGCGTGATCGCGGAGAACGTCGACGCGCTCGGCGTTCGCGCTTCGGCGCGGATCGTCCAGCGCGACGCCGCGTCCGCACTGCGCTCGCTCGTGCGCGAGCAAGCGCGCTTCGATCTCTGCTTCGTCGATCCGCCGTACGCGAGCGATCTCGCGGCGGAGACGCTCACTTCGATCGCGGCTTGCGAGCTGCTCGCGCCGCATGCGCTGCTGGTGGCGGAATCCGATCGCAGGCATGCTCCCGGGCCGATCGCGGGCCTCGCGCTTGCGCTCGAACGTCGTTACGGCGACACACTCATCTCGTTGTACGGCATCGCGAATTCGCGAGTCCAGGAGAACGGAGAGCCCCGCGCATGAGCTTCGAATCGGGACTGGCGCTGTTTCCGGCGAGCTTCGACCCGCTCACGAACGGCCACCTCGACTTGGTCGAGCGCGCGAGCCACGTGTTTCCGAAGCTCGTGGTCGCGATCGCGCACAACGTCAACAAGTCGGGGACGTTCACTCCCGAGGAGCGCCTCGACATGCTGCGCACCTCGATCGGCGGGATGAAGGGCGTCGAGGTGACCGAGTTCCAGGGGCTCGTGGTGGACTACGCGAAGCGCATCGGCGCGCGCACGATCATCCGCGGCCTGCGCGCCAACGCTGACTTCGAGTACGAGTTCGAGATGGCGCTGATGAATCGCCACATGGCGCCGGAGATCGAGACGCTCTTCCTGATGACCAGCCAGCAGTACTTCTACGTGAGCTCGTCGCGCCTCAAGGAGCTCGTGAGCTTCGGCGCGGATGTCTCCGAATGGGTTCCGCCGATCGTCGAGTCGTACCTGCGCAAGAAGTTCGGCGCGCGGGCGAAGTAGGGTCGCGCGCCTCCGTCGCGCGCGCGTAGCGCCTCCGGCCGTGGACG
>DASTOI010000145.1:0-5358 GCA_035762585.1 Myxococcota bacterium | reverse complement strand
CGCAATGAAGACCATCGCGCGATTCGCAGTGCTTGCGGGCGCGCTCGCGCTACTCGGCTGCGAAGACCAGGGAAATACCGCGACCGTCGCCGATTTCGAGAAGAACCGCGCCGCGGCGCAGGCGCGCGGCGCGGAAGCCGCGGCGCAACAGGCGCCGCAGCGAGGCCCCGCAGCGGCCGCGAAGGCGCCGAATGACGAGCGGACTCGCTATGGAACCACCGCCACGGGCTACCGCTACGACCCGACGGGCAAACGCGATCCGTTCCGCTCGTTCGTCCGGGACAAGCTGCGCGAGGACATCGCCGACATCGCGAGCCCGCTCGAGGAATTCGAGCTCGGACAGCTCACGGTCTCGGGCGTCGTGTGGCAGGCCGATCGGCGCCGCGCGCTGGTGCTGGACCCCGCCGGTCAGGCCTACGTCGTGAAGACCGGAGATCGGATCGGGAAGAACGACGGGGTCGTGACCGAGATCGGCGACTCGTCGCTGGTGGTGCTCGAGTCGTACGTCGACTTCCACGGCGACAAGACCGAGAAAGAGATCGAGATGCGCATTCGGCAGAGCACGGGAGGGTGAGTGCGATGTTTCGTAACAACCTGATGGATGGGGTCCTCACCCGCGCAGTGGGCTCGCTCCTGCTCGCGCTGGCGCTGGGCTGCGCTTCGGCCCCGGTCGCGGAGGACGAGGGCGCCTCCGAAGACATCGGGCTCGCTTCCGAAGAGAGCGCGACCGAATCGGCCAGCGATCCGGCGCAGGAGCCGTGGTCGCAGGCGAACGACGCGGAGAGCGCAGCCGCTGACGCGGCGCGCATCGCCGCCGACGCGGCCGCCGCGGCGGCGCCGGCCACGAAGCTCACCGGCGCTTCCGTGCGCGAGGCCGACGGCGTCGTGCTCGTCGAGCTCGCGGCCGACGGCCGCATCGACGGCGCCGAAGTGTTCACGGTCGAGGATCCGCTGCGCCTCGTGGTCGATCTGCCCGGCCTGAAGAGCGAGGGCGTCCCGGCGCGCAGCGACGTCGCCGGTGCGCTGATCTCTCGCGTACGGGTCGCGCAGCATGAGAGCAAGGTTCGGGTCGTCGTCGATGCAGCCGACGGCGTAACCAGCTTCCCGGCGCAGACTTCTCAGGCGCTTGCGGGCGGCCTGTCGATCGCGCTCGGCGGCGAGGCGCCGGCGAGCGCGTTGGCCGCCGAGTCGACCGACAGCGCGAGCGACGAGGCGCCCATCGTCGCGGAGGGGAGCTCCGAGGAGGAGATCTCTCCGGTCGAGCAGCCGACGGAGCCCGTGCCGGCAGCGCCCGCGGAGGAAATGGCGGCGACGCCCGCGTCGCAGACCGTGCTCGGCGTGCAGTTCGACAGCTCGAGCGAGCGCGACCGCGTCGTGATCGTGAGCGACGGCGCCGCACGCTACAGCGCGTGGGAGCCGGACGCGGAGACCTACGTCGTCCGCATCGGCGGCGCGACGATCGATCCCGCCGCGCAGGTGCGCATCGCGCCGGAGAACCCCGGCGTGATCTCGCTCGTCACTGCGTTCGAGCAGCCGGAGATGAAGGAGCCCGAGGTTCGCGTCGTGATCACGCGCGCGGCCGGCGTGAAGCCGTCCGTCACGCAGAACGGCGCGATGCTCGTGGTCGACTTCGCGAACACGGCGAAGGCGGCCGCGGTGCCCATGATGGCCGCTGCGCTCGAGGAGCCGGCGAGCCAGCCCGCGGTCTCCGCGCCGAGCGCGCCGGCCATCCCGTCGGGCCCGGTCGAGCAGACGATCTCGTCGAAGAAGCAGCAGGCTCCGGCGTCGATCGACGGCAACGGCTCGATCGACGAGCTCGAAGAGGGCGGCCTCTTGACCGGCAAGGTCTACGGCGGCCGGCGCATCTCGCTCGATTTCAAGGACGTCGAGATCGACGACGTGCTGCGGCTGATCGCCGAGGTCTCGGAGCTCAACGTGATCGCTGGCGACGAGGTCAGCGGCCAGGTGACGATTCGCCTGGTCGACGTTCCCTGGGACCAGGCGCTCGACGTGATCCTCCTGACCAAAGGCCTCGGCTTCGTGCGCGTCGGCAACGTGCTGCGCATCGCGCCGACGGAGGTGCTGAAGACCGAGGAGGAGGCGCGCCTGCAGGAGCGCCGCGCGAAGGAGAAGCTCGAAGACCTCGTCGTGAAGCTGCAGCCGGTGAACTACGCGACGGTGAAGGACGTCGCGGCGATGGTGAAGAAGCTGCTCTCGGCGCGCGGCACGGTCGACATCGATGCGCGCACCAACACGGTGATCCTGAAGGACATCGCGTCGGTGATCGACGAGGCGACCGCGCTGATCAAGGCGATCGACACGCAGACGCCGCAGGTGATGGTCGAGGCCAAGATCGTCGAGGCGAACCTCGACTTCCTGCGCGAGGTCGGCTCGAACTGGGGCGTGGGCGTGCAGGGCCGCACCGACGCGTGGGATCCGGACAGCGATCCGCTGACCAGCTCGACCTCCCGCAAGGCGCTCGGCAGCGACGGCTTCCGGCTGCGCAACGTGGATGGCCTCGGCTCGGGTGGCAACTCGAATAGCTTCGCGGTGTCGAACCCGATCACCGAGCTCGCAACCGGCGCGATCAACCTCGGCGCGTTCATCCTGGATGAGCGCTTCGACGTCGATCTCACGCTGGCCGGCGCCGAGAGCCACGGCGAAGGCAAGGTGATCTCGAGCCCGCGCGTGGTCACCCTCGACAACCGCAAGGCGCGCATCGAGCAGGGCGTGTCGATCCCGTTCCAGACCTTCGAGGACGGCGACGCCAAACTCGAGTTCATCGACGCGGTGCTCGCGCTCGACGTCACGCCGCACATCACCGCCGACCGCAGCATCATCATGCAAGTGGAAGTGCAGCGGAACGCGCCGGATGACAGCGTGCCGACGCCGACCGGCTCGCCGGCGATCGCGAAGAATCAGGCGAAGACCGAGACGCTCGTGAAGGACGGCCAGACGCTCGTGATCGGCGGCATCTACGTGGTGCGCACCGCCGACCGCGAGAGCCGCGTGCCGTACTTTCATCGCGTGCCGGTGATCGGCAATGCCTTCAAGAGCAAGGAAGTGCGCGACATCCGGCAGGAGCTGCTGGTGTTCATCACGCCGCGCATCGTCGTGAACCCCGAGCTCGGCTCCTAGCCGCGAGCTCCGACCGATCGGCCCGGCATCGCCTCGCGGCGATGCCGGGCCTTCTCGTTCTGGCGCATCGTGAGCGGCCGTCCTTTGAATCGCAGACGGTCCGCCTAAGATGCGCGCCGATGCGGCAGGCGGTCTTCCTCGTCGGGATGATGGGCGCCGGAAAGTCGAGCGTCGCCCGCGAGCTCGGGAAGAAGCTCGGCTGTGAGGTCTTCGACTCGGACACCGTGATCCAAGAAGAAGCGGGCATGACGATTCCCGAGATCTTTTCGCGCGAAGGCGAAGCCGGGTTCCGTGCGCGCGAGCGTGCGGCGATCGAGAAGCTCGCCGCGCGCGGCGGAGTCGTCGCGCTCGGCGGCGGCGCGATGGCGCAGCCGGGCGCGCCCGAGCGGCTGCGCGCGAGCGGAATCGTCGTCTACCTGCGCGCGCGCGCGGAGACGCTTGCGCGGCGCGTCGGGACGGGGCAATCGCGGCCGCTGCTCGCGGGCCTCGATGAGATGGGACGGCTCGCGAAGCTGCGCGAGCTGCTCGCGCAGCGCGAGCCCGCCTACCGGCGCGCGCATCACGTGGTCGACGCCGACCACGGCAACCCGCGGCGCGTCGCGCGCGAGATCGCAGCGCTGCTGTCGGGAGCGCCGCAATGAGCGCGCCCGCGCTGCCGGGGCACACGTTGAAGGTCGAGCTCGGCGAGCGCAGCTATCCGATCGTGATCGGCCACGGCACGCTCTCGCAGCTCGGCGCCGCGGTGAAGACGCGCACCGGCGCGAGCCGCGCGTTCGTGATCAGCGTGCCGCCGGTCGCGAAGCGCTACGCGGCCAGCGTGGAGCGCTCGCTCGCTGCCGCCGGCGTCGCCGCGCGGCGCTTCGTGATTCCCGACGGTGAGCGGAGCAAGAGCCTGCGCGAGGCCGAGAAGCTCTATAGCGCGCTGCTCGCCGCCGACGCGGACCGCGCGAGCGTCGTGATCGCGCTCGGCGGCGGCGTGGTCGGCGATCTCGCGGGCTTCGTGGCCGCCACGTTGCTACGGGGCGTCGCGTTCGTCCAAGTCCCGACGACGCTCCTCGCGATGATCGACTCGAGCGTCGGCGGCAAGACCGGCGTGAACGTGAAGCGCGGCAAGAACCTGGTCGGCGCGTTCCATCAGCCGAAGCTCGTCTGGATCGACGCCGCGACGCTGAAGACGCTGCCGCGCCGCGAGCTGCTCGCCGGGCTCGCCGAGGGCGTGAAGCACGCGGCGATCCGCGACGCGAAGCTGTTCGCATGGCTCGAGCGCGAGCTCGAGCGGCTCCTCGCTCTGGATCCCGAAGTCCTGCTGCCGTTCCTCGCGCGCAACTGCGAGATCAAGGCGGAGGTCGTGAGCCGCGACGAGCGCGAGTCGGGCGAGCGCATGCTGCTCAATTTCGGCCACACGCTCGGCCACGCGGTCGAGGCGCTCTCCAAATACAAGGGCGTGCTGCATGGGGAGGCGGTCGCGATCGGGATGTCGTACGCCGCGCGTCGCTCGGAGGAGCTCGGGCTCGCGGCGCCGGGCAGCGCGGTGCGGCTCGTCGCGTTGCTCGCGCGCGCCGGACTGCCGACCGAGCTGCCGCGCTTCCCGCACCGCGCTTATCTCGACAGCATTTCGGCCGATAAGAAAAAGCGGGATGCGCGCATTCGCTTCGTGGCGCTGCGCGCGATCGGGCGTGCGGAGACGGTGCCGCTGCTCGCGAGCGAGATACTCCCCGCGCCGGAGCGGGGCGGGGCGAAGCGATGACGCGAGGGCCGGACGACAGCGCGAACCCGAAGGCCAGCGCTGCGCTCAGCGCGCAGGCGGAAGCGGAGCGCCGCGCCGGCCGGCACGAGCGCGCACGCGAGCTCGCGGAAGCGGCGCTCGCGCACGCGGCGCCCCATCCCTCGGCGCACGCCGCCTACGTGCTCGCGCTGATCGACAGCGGCGATCTCGTGAGCGCACACCAGGCGCTCGAACGCGCGTTCGTCGCGCTCGGCGGCGAGCTGATCGAGCCCGAAGCGCAGCCGGCCGAGAGCTGGGATCGAGACGCGGCGCCCGCAGCGCTCGCCACGCTCGCCGACGACGAGCTCGAGACGGCGTTCGAGGCCGCCGAGGCTCAGCCGGACGAGATGCACGACGCGAATCAGGTCGCCGCGGCCGCCCTCGAGCGGGTCGAGGGCGGCACGCCGGAAGGCGTCGACTTGACGTCGGTGAACTCGCCGTTTGCGACCGAGACC
>DASTOI010000144.1:0-4276 GCA_035762585.1 Myxococcota bacterium | reverse complement strand
CGAGGACGCCGTCTGCGAGGCCGAGGGCAGCGACGCCGTGCGCCTGCGCTTCACGCTCCCGCCCGGGAGCTACGCCAGCGTGCTCGCCGACGCGCTTTTTGCGGCGCCCGAGCGTCAGTCGTAACCTTGCCCGGCCCAGCGCCCAGCCAGGAGATCGCCCATGCGCATCGCCAAGAACGTCACCGAGCTGATCGGCAGGACTCCGCTGGTTCGCCTGAACAAGGTGACCGGCGGCGCGAAGGCCGACGTGGTGGTGAAGCTCGAGAGCCTGAACCCCGCGGCGAGCGTGAAGGACCGCATCGGCCTCGCGATGATCGAAGCGGCGGAGCGCGACGGCCTGATTCGGCCCGGCAAGACCACGATCGTCGAGCCGACCAGCGGCAACACCGGCATCGCGCTCGCGTTCGTCTCGGCGGTGAAGGGTTATCAATGCGTGCTGACGATGCCCGAGAGCATGAGCCCCGAGCGCCGCGTCACGCTGCGCGCGTTCGGCGCGAAGCTCGTGTTGACCGATCCGGCGAAGGGCATGCGCGGCGCGATCGAGAAGGCGAACGAGCTCGCCGCGCGGATCCCTGACAGCTTCATCCCGCAGCAGTTCATGAACCCCGCCAACCCCGAGGTGCACCGCAAAACCACCGCCGAGGAGATCTGGGGCGACACGGACGGCAAGGTCGACGCGCTGGTTGCAGGCGTCGGCACCGGCGGCACGATCACCGGCGTCTCGCAGGTCGTGAAGCCGCGCCGGCCGACCTTCCAGGCGATCGCGGTCGAGCCGACTGACAGCCCGGTGCTCTCGGGCGGCGCGCCGGGCAAGCACAAGATCCAAGGCATCGGCGCAGGCTTCAAGCCGGACGTGCTCGACATGAAGCTCGTCGACCAAGTGATTCAGGTGACGAACGAAGAATCGTTCGAGATGGCGCGCCGCCTCGCGCGGGAAGAGGGCATCTTCTGCGGCATCTCGTCGGGCGCGAACGTCAGCGCGGCGATCCAGTACGCGAAGCAGCCCGGGAACCAGAACAAGCTCGTGGTCGTGATCATCCCGAGCTTCGGCGAGCGTTATCTGAACACGGACCTGATGGCTCCGTACCGCTACGAAGGCAGCGACGAAGTTTGAGACGCGGCGGGATGACCGAGACGCTGGAGATGCGCTGAATGCTGGTGTCGAACTCGGACGTGGGCGTGGATCGCAAGGCGCAGCAGCGCCAGCGCATTCTGGATGCTGCGCGGCAGGTGTTCTTTCGCGACGGCTTCGTGGCCGCGAACCTCGACGAGGTCGCGGCGCTCGCCGGCGTCGCGAAGGGGACGCTCTACCGCTACTTCGCGAACAAGGCGGATCTCTACGTCGCGCTGCTCGCCGACAACGGCGACAAGTTCGTCGCCAAGATGCGCGATGCCGCCGCGACGCCGGGCAGCGCGAGCGAGCGCATTCGCGCGCTCGCGAAGTTCTATTACGGGCATTGGGCGCAGAACCGCGACTACTTCCAGATCTTCTGGGCGCTCGACAACCAGGGCCTGATCGGCGTGCTGCCGCCTGCGCTGGTCGGCCAGGTGACGGCGCTCTGGGAAACGGGTCTTCGGATCTGCGCCGACGTGATCGAGGGCGGCGTGCGCTCGGGCGACTTCGAGCCGTGCGATTCGTGGGAAGTCGCGAACTTGTTGTGGACGGTCGCGAACGGGCTGATTCAGACCGAGCACGTGATGCCGCGGAAGGAGCTCCGCCACAAGCCGCTCGACGTGATGTTCGATGACAGCGTCGAGCTGTTCTTGCGCGGGATTGCTCGGGTGCCGGCGCGGGCGTAGGCGGGCAAGAGAAGAGCCGAGTTGGGGCTTCGTGCTCGGCTCGGGGCGGAAGGGGTTCCGTTCCGCTGCGGGCCTTGTCAGGGTGCTGCGCGGGCGGGAGGGCAGCGCGCTTCGGGGCGAGCTTGCGGTTTGCTCGTCGCGTGCGTTGGCAGGGCATTCGGGCGGTCGCGGATGCGGATTGTCGTCCCGAACCTGCGTGCTGCGCGGTCGTTTGTGCCTTCCGCCGGCCCTCCGCTCCAGGCCCCCGGTCCCGCCCCTCGCTGGCGGCATTGTGCCGGGCCTCCTGCGGGCTTCGAGGTCGCGTTGCAGATCCAAAGGAGAGGGAAGGGTGCGCCGATCGCGCCGTCGAGGCGCGATCGGCGCACGCTGGCGCGCGGTTGCGCTGCGCGTGGGTTCGCCGGGGTGTTGCAGTGATCAGGGCGCCTGGCGGCCGCCGATGCTCTGGAACGCGGCGGCGATGCGGGGGGCGGCGTTGGGGCGGGAGTACATGCGCTGCATGTAGGCGCGCGCGTGGTCGAAGCCGTCGAGCAGCTTCGCTTCGTTTGCCCAGTCGAGCGTGTAGGCGAGCGCGAAGTCGGCGGCGCTGACGGCGTCGCCGAGCACGAACTCACGGTCTTCGAGGTGTTGATCGAGCACGGTGGCCATGTCGCAGAAGTCGCTCGCAGCGATCGGTACCTCGGCGGGGATGCGCTCCTCCTCGGGATACAGCGACGTGTGGCGCGCGATTCGCCAGAGCGGCTGCTCGAGCTCGGTCGCCGCGAACAGCAGCCAGCGATAGGCCTGCGCGCGCGCGTCGAGCGCGCGAGGCAAGAGGCCCGCCGCCGGAAACTTCTCCGCGAGATACAGCACGATCGCGATCGACTCGGTGAGGACGACGCCGTCGTCGACGAGCACCGGCAGCTTGCCGGCCGGATTGATCGCGAGGAACTCGGGGCGGCGGTGCTCGCCGCGTCTGAGATCGACGGTGGTCGCGTCGAACGGGACGCCGAGCTCCTGCAGCACCCAGCGCACCCGGATCGAACGGGTCGGAGCGAACTCGTAGAGACGCATCGCGGGTCCTCCTGCTTCTCCGAGGACGCTCGTGCATGCGCGTTGCCGACACGACCTCGCGCGGGAGGCGGCTACCGTGCGCGCGTGCCGCGCCTCGTCGTGATCGATGTCGCCAACGCGCTCTACCGCGCGTTCTTCGCGTTGCCGCCGCTGCGCAACGCGAGCGGCACGCCGACCGGCGCCGTGTTCGGCTTCGCGAACATGCTGCGCAAGCTGATCCGCGAGGAGAAGCCCGACGCGATCGCGGTCGCGATGGATCCCCCCGGTGGCGGCTTCCGCCGCGAGCTGTTCAGCGGCTACAAGGCGACGCGCGACGCGCAGCCCGAGGATTTGAGCACGCAGCTTCCGCTCGCGCGCGAGCTGATCGACGCCTGGCGGCTGCCGGTGCTCGAGGTGCCGGGCTTCGAGGCCGACGACGTGATCGCGACGCTCGCGACGCAGGCGCCGCCCGGCTGGGAAGTCGTGATCGTCTCGTCGGACAAGGACTTGATGCAGCTGGTCGGCGGCCGCGTCGTGCTGCTCGACGGGGTGAAGGAGAAGCGCATCGGGCCGGCCGAGGTCGCCGAGCGCTTCGGCGTTCCACCCGAGCGCTTGCTCGACGTGCGCGCGCTGGTGGGCGACTCGTCGGACAACATCCCCGGCGTGAAGGGGATCGGCGAGAAGGGCGCCGCAGCACTGATCAACGAGTTCGGAACGCTCGAGAACCTGCTCGCGAACGCGGGCGCCGTGAAGGCGAAGCGAGCGCGCGAAGCGCTGCTCGAGCAGGCCGATGCGGCTCGCCTGTCGAAGCAGCTCGCGACGCTTCGCACCGACGTTCCGCTGCCGGCCGGAATCGATGCGCTCGCGCCGCACGACCCGGATCGCGCGGCGCTGCGCGAGATCTACCGGCGGCTCGGCTTCACGCGGCTCGCGGAAGACCTCGAGGCGGAGCTCGCAGACGAGGCGAGAGCGAAGGGCGGGAGCGCTTCCTCAGCGCCTCCGACGCCGCAGCCCGCGGCCGTGGCCGTGGCCGTGCACGAGGCTGCGCCCGCGCCGCCGGTCGCGTGCGAGGTCGTGCGCGATCTCACCGCGCTGCGCGCAGCCGTGAGCGCGCTCGCGGACGCGCGGCGCCTCGCGGTCGTGCTGATCGGCGACGACGAGCCCGGCGGGCTGCCGAGCGCTCCGGCCGGCATCGCGCTCGCGGCCGATCCCGCGCGCGCGTTCTACCTGCCGCTCGGGCACGATCTGTTAGGGGGCACGCAGCTCGCGTGGAGCGAAGCGTGCCGCGAGCTGTTCGGCCTGCTCGGCGGACCGAGCGCCCGGCCCTGGATCGCGACGGACACCAAGCGCGTGCAGTCGCTGCTCGCCGAGGTCGGCTGCGAAGTGAAGCTGCCGGCGCTCGACATCGAGCTGGCGGCGTTCCTGCTCGATCCCGCCGGCGCGACGG
>DASTOI010000143.1:0-3016 GCA_035762585.1 Myxococcota bacterium | reverse complement strand
GAGGAGCGCAGCCTCGCGGCTTGCGCGCGCTCCCCGGAAGCCTGTGCGCGGTAGTAATCCGCGAGCGCGCGGTGCTCGGCGGGCTGCTGGGCCGACGCTGCGAGCAGCGTTTGGAGCGAGCTCGCAGGGGCCGCGCCCTGCGCGTCCGCCTGCGCCGCGATGGGAAGCGAGAGGAGGGCGACGAGAGCAACTACCGTCGAGAGCGGTCGTGACATGGGTCGTTTCTCCGTTGCGTTCGAGAACGACCCATCCGATGCGCAGCGCGGCGGCGCGTAACAGTCATCAACGGCGAGAGCAGTGCGCTCGAGTCGTCAGGCCGCCGAGGCGAGGCGCGTCGTCCCCGCCA
Source organism: Myxococcota bacterium (assembly GCA_035762585.1). Lineage (GTDB taxonomy): Bacteria > Myxococcota_A > UBA9160 > UBA9160 > UBA6930 > VGRF01. Next base: position 2,670 of record DASTOI010000143.1, on the reverse strand, counting down.
TTCGACGGCAGGATTCCTCCGGCTACGGACGGAAGAATCGACACCAGTGAGCGCTCATTCTTCAATCGCGTCGAGGCATGGTGCAGCGCGGGGCTCGAGGCGACTCGCGGGGAAGTCGCGCGGCCCGAAATCCTGCACGACTCGACGAGTGGAGGTTCCGGCCATGCCGCCCCGCACATTGAGCGTCGCAATTCTTCTCGCTCTCGCGGTGAACGTCGTCGCGACCGCCCGCCCCGCCGCGGCCGAAACGCCCAGCCCGGACGCCGCTCCGATCGAGACGCCGCAGCAAGGCGAAGAGCGGAGCGCGTCGGCTGCCGCGGGGGACAACGCGTTGGGCTGCGTCTGCGGCTCCGCGATGGAGTCCGCAATGCGCGGTCCGATCGGCGTCGTCGTTCCCGTGCTGTTGGGCGTACTCCTGATCCCCGTCGTCTCGACTCTGATTGCGCTTACGCTGTTCCTCGTTCGCCGAAGTCGAGTGCCCGCACGAGGCCCGGTCGCATGAAGGCCGCTGTTAGGTGGATCCGAGCAGCGCCGCCTGAACGAGCGCAACCGGCGAGCGCGAACGGCCGGCCCGTCGAGCGTCCTCGAGATCACACGGGAACACGCGGCATGCCCGTCGCGGACGGGGATGCGCGGCTCGCGCGAGCGGGAGCAGTCGCCACCTGCGCCGCGCCGACGCGGATTCACCGCGCCGACGCGTGAAACGCGCGCGCCGCTACTTGGCCTGCTCGCGCTGCATCGAGGCCAGCATCGCGAACTGCTCCGCCTGCTGGTCGTAGAGCGCGGCGAGCTTCTCGCAGTGCTCCTTCATCGCGGCGACCTGCGCGAACTTTCCGCCGGCGTAGGCCTTGGCGATGGAGCGGTGGTTCGCAGCCTCGGCGCGGGCGGCGGCGGCCTTCGCGTCGTAGTACTTGGCGAGCGCCTCGTGCTGTTGGGGTGTCGTCGCGGATTCGATCAGCACCTGCTCGAGCGCGCCATCTGCCGCGTAACCCGCAGATGCGACGACGCCGTTGACGCAAGCCGCAGCAGCCGCGGCCAAGATCCACTTTCGCATGGAAGCCTCCCGTCGAGTGATTTCGACGGCGGGCGTTAGACGCAAGTCGCGTGCCATACGCCAGCGGGCCCGGTGCATGTCGCGATGGCTCGGCGCGAGGTTGCGTGCCGCGGGATGCAGCAGTCTTGCCTGCGCAGCGGGCAGCGCTCGGCCGGCTTGGGCGCTAGCTCGCGCTCTTGCCGGCCTCGTCGTGTCGCTTCGCGAGCGCCTCGTACTCCTCCGCGATCTGTCCGTACTCATTGGCGAGGCGCCGGCAATGCAGGCGGCCGGCCGCGGTTCCTTGCTTCCCTGAGTACGCCTGCGCCATGAGTCGATGGTGAGCCTGATCCGCGCGTGCCTTGGTCGCTCGCTCTCCGTAGTGGGCGGCGAGTGCGGCGTGGTCGGCGGGCGTCTTCGCGCCCTCGACCATCTTCGCCGCCTCTGCTTCCGCTTCTCCATGGGGCTCGTGCGCCGAAGCTCGGCTCGTTAGCAACGGAACGGCGGCGCCGACGAAGAGCAGTTGCCTTCTCGTGAGCATGGTGTCTCCTGTTCGGCCTACTTGGAGGCCTCGCGCTGCACGCGCGCGAGCTCCGCGAACTCGGTCGCCTGGCTCTCGTAGAGCGCAGCCAGCTTCTCGCAGTGCTCCTTCATCTTCACGACGTCGAAGTGCTTTCCGCCGGCGTAGGCGCGTCCCATGGTGCGGTGGTGGTTCGCCTGCTTGCGCGCAGCCGCGGCCTGGCCGTCGTAGTAGTCGGCCAGGGCCGCATGTTCCTGCGGCGTGTTCGCGGACTCGGCGAGCAGGCGCACGAGCGCGGGATCGTCCGCAAATGCGGGCGCTGCGAACATTCCAGCCGCCAGGGCGGCGGCAAACGCGATCGGGATGATGTGACGCATCTGGATTCTCCTAGTTGGGTTGTCGTTGCGGAAGCTCGCGCCCCTTCCAGAACGCGAAGAGCGCGGGATACACGAGCAGCTCGAGCGCGAACGAGCTGACCAGGCCGCCGACCATCGGCGCCGCGATTCGCTTCATCACGTCGGCGCCGGTGCCGTCGCTCCAGAGGAGCGGTGTGAGGCCGAGCATCATCGTCGCGACCGTCATCAGCTTCGGGCGGATGCGGCGCGCGGCGCCCTCGACGATCGCTTCCTCCAGGTCGTCCGCGTTCTGGAGGCGGCCGGCGGCCGCGCGCTCGCGCCACGCGAGCGAGAGGTAGAGCAGCATCACGACGCCGGTCTGCGCGTCGAGGCCGGCGAGCGCGATGATGCCGACCCAGACCGCGACCGAGAGGTTGTAGTCGAGCGCGTAGAGCAGCCAGATCGCGCCGATCAGCGAGAACGGCACGGCGAGCAGCACGATGCCGGTCTCGACCAGCGATCGCGTGTTGAAGTAGAGCAACATGAACACGATCAGCAGTGTGATCGGAACGACGATCTTGAGCTTCTCCTTCGCGCGCTCGAGGTACTTGAACTGACCGACCCACTCGACGCGGATGCCGGGCGCGAGCTTGACGTCGCGCTCGATCACCTCGCGCGCGTCCTCGACGTAGTCGGCGATCGGCCTGTCGGTGTCGACGAATACGAACCCGACGAGCCGCCCGTCCTCCGAACGGATCATCGGCGGGCCGGTCACGGTCTTGATC
>DASTOI010000142.1:0-2952 GCA_035762585.1 Myxococcota bacterium | reverse complement strand
GTCGGTCGGCGATCCGCGGCTCGATCTCGCGTGGTTCCTGCTCAACAGCGACCGGCGCCATCCGAGCTGCGTGCGGCCGAATCCAGAGATGCCGCCCGTGGCGGAGCTGCGCGCGGCCTACGAGCAGGCGGCGGGCCGCCGCGTCGACGATCTCGCGTGGTTTGCAGCGCTCGTGCGATACAAGCAGGCGGCTGCGTCGGCGCTGATCGCAAAGAACACGCGCAAGCTCGCGAAGCCGGGCGTCGACGCGGCGCGCATGGCGGAGCTGATCCCGAAGCTGCTGCGCTGGGCGCTGGAGTCGCTCCAAGCGTGACGCGACAGAGCCAACGAACGACGCGGGACCCACAACAGATGCGCGCGGCGTTGGTGCGCTCTTATGGGCCGCCCGAGGCGATCGAGATCACAGACCTGCCCGACCCGGAGCCGCAGCGCGGCGAGCTCCGAATCGACGTCCGCGCCGCCGCGGTGAACTACCCGGATGTGCTGATCGCGTCGAACCGTTATCAGGTGTCTGCGCCCCTTCCTCTGATCCCGGGCAGCGAGGTCGCGGGCGTCGTGAGCGCGCTCGGCGAGGGAGTATCAGGCTTCGCACTCGGCGACGCCGTCACGCACGTGGCGCTCACGGGGGCCTTCGCGGAGCGTGTCGTCGCAACGGCGAGCCGGGTCACCCCGATGCCGCCCGATCTCTCGTTCGAGCAGGCTGCCGCGTTCGGCGTCGTCTATCGCACCGCCTACACCGCGCTGCGTCGGGTCGCGAATGCCCGCGCCGGCGAGTGGATCGCCGTGCTCGGGGCCGCAGGCGGCGTCGGCTCCGCCGGGCTCGCGATCGCGAAGCACCTCGGTTGCCGCGTGCTCGCGATCGCGTCGAGCGAGGCGAAGCGCGCGGCATGCCGGGCGTGGGGCGCGGACGCAGCCATCGAGGCAGAGCCGGCATCGCTGCGCGACGCGATTCGCGAAGCGACCGGAGGCGGCGCGGACGTCGTGCTCGATCCCGTCGGCGGCGCGATCTCGGAGCCGGCGCTGCGTGCGCTGCGCTGGGGAGGTCGCTTCGTGACGCTCGGCTTTGCCTCCGGCGAAATCCCGCGGATTCCCCTCAACCTCGTGCTGCTCAAGGGCATCCAGCTGCTCGGTCTCGACGTGCGAGCTCTGGGCGAGCGAGCGCCGGAGGCCCTCGCGCAGGACGCCGAGGCGATGCGCGCGCTCGTCTCCGCTGGGCTGCGTCCCCGCGTCGGTGCGCGCTTCACGCTCGACGAGACTGCGGCCGCTCTGCGCTGCGTCGCGGACCGCCGAGCGATTGGGAAGGTCGTGATCTGCGTCGGCGGCTGAGCTCGAGGATCCGCACAATCATATAGATGATATAAAGTTCTCGCTCGACCCGAGGTGCTTCGCATGCCTTCCGACGTGAAGAACATCGACGACGTGAAGCTGACCGACGAGAGGATCGCGCGCGGAAAGCAGCGCATCGGAATTCCCGTCGTTCAGCGCAACGCGCCGCACAACTTCGAGGTGACCTGGGACGGCTCGCGGCACTTCGCGTTCGGCTACGGCGACGACAACCCGCTCTACTGCGATCCCGACTACGCGGCGAAGACGCGCTGGGGCGGCCTGATCGCGCCGCCGACGTTTCAGTACACGATGGGCGAGCCCGCGGTGAAGGAGATCACCTCCGCGCAGAAAGAGATCATGAAAGGCGACCCTTGGGCCGGGCTCGGCAGCTATCAGGCCGTGATGGATTTCGAGTGGTGGCGACCGTTCCAGCTCGGTGACCGCTGCAAGAAGCTGCAGACGCTCGTAGGTGTGGTGCCGAAGCCGTCGTCGTTCGGCGGGCGCACCGTGCACGTCACCAACGCGTTCTTGTTCCAAAACCAACGGCAGCAGCTCGTGATGGTGCAGCGCGGCACCTGGATCAACGCCGAGCGCGGCGCCTCGAAGGAGCGCAAGAAGGAGAAGGAGACCGCGTCGCCGTATACCCCCGAGCAGCTCGCGGAGATCGATGCTTGTTATGCCGCCGAGAAGCGCCGGGGCGCGGAGCCGCGCTACTGGGAGGACGTGAGCGTCGGCGACGAGCTGCAAACCAAGGTGAAAGGACCGCTGCGTACGAGCGACATCGTCGTCTGGCATGCGGGTTGGGGCATGCAGCTCACGCCGCCCGGCGCATTCCGGCTCTCGTACCTCGTGCGCCGGAAGGCGCCCGGCCTATATCCCCCCAACAAGCTGAACGTCCCCGATACCGTGCAGCGCCTGCACTGGGAGCCTGAGCGTGCTCAGGACCTCGGTCTTCCGACGTCGTACGACTACGGCGGCTTGCGCGAAACGTGGCTCTGCCATCTCGTCACCGATTGGATGGGCGACGACGGCTGGCTCTGGAAGCTCAGCTGTCAGCACCGCCGCTTCAACTTCATCGGCGATACGACCTGGCTGAAGGGGCACGTCGTCGAGAAGCGCGAGAGCGAGCTCGGCTGCGAGGCGGATCTCGAGATTCGCTGCGAGAACCAGCGCGGAGTCATCACGTCGCCTGGGCGGGCGACCGTGCTGCTGCCGAGCAGGCGGCGTGGCCCGGTGCAGCTACCGGTACCGAGCGCGGAGACTCTGGAGCAGGCGGTGGAGCAGGAGATCGAGCGGTACGCGCACGCGCGCTGAGGGCGGTAAGCCATTCGGACGATGCGCCCCGGTTGACCTTCGCCGCACGATGGAGCACACCCGCCGCGAAGGAGGAAGCCGTGCGCATCGAGTACGCGGGCAGCGTCCACGACGAGGAGGAGATCGCCGCGGTGACGGCCGTGCTGCGCGGCGGGCCGTCGGCGCTGCGCATCGGGACGCACGTGCGCGAGATGGAGCGCCTGGTCGCCGCCTCGTTCGGGAAGCAGCGCGGCGTGATGTGCAACTCGGGCTCCTCGGCGCTCTATCTCGCGATCGAGCTGCTCGGCCTCTCCGAGGGGGACGAGATCGTCA
>DASTOI010000141.1:0-6029 GCA_035762585.1 Myxococcota bacterium | reverse complement strand
GCGCAGCGGAGCCCCCCTGAGAATCTCCCGCGGTCCACTCGGTGGAACGTGCCGCAGCCAATGTCCCTAATGATTCAAGGCACGAAGCGAGCCACGAGGAGCCGCCGCCCCCGCCCCGCCGCGGCCGCGTTGCCCGCAACGAGCACTCGCGAACCGAGCCGGCCGAACGAACGAGCTCAACCGTCGTAGTTCGCCACGACCCGGCGCACTCGCCCGTCACCCGCCAACTCCATGAACTCCGCGGTGCGCGTTCCGCACTGGTTCCGATAGATCACGACCACGCTGGACACGCCCCACGCGACACACTCGATGTCGAAGCGCAGCTGCGGATACGCCGCGAGCCCCCGCGCGAAGTAAGCGCGCAGCGCGGGCTTGCCGACCACCGTCCCGTCGACCTGCCCGAGCAGCTGGACGACGACCGGCGACGTGAGCGTCACGTCGTCGCAATAATGACTGACGATGCGCTCGAGGTCGTGCGCGTTCCACGCGGCGGCCCACGCGTCGGCGAACGCGCGCGCCTCCTTCTCGGCGAGCATCAGAGCCCCTCGCCGGTGTGCTGGCCGCCGGCGAAGCGAAGCGCTGCACGCTGGCGCGCGCGCTCCGCCTCGATCTCGCGATCGCGCGGCGGCGCGCTCGTCACGAGCGAATCCAGGAGCCGCCGCGCGACGGTCGCGGTCTCGTCGACCGCGCGCTCGAACGCGGCCTCGTTCGCGCGCGACGGCTTGCTGAAGCCGCTCAGCTTGCGCACGAACTGGAGCGACGCGGCGCGGATCTCGTCGTCCGTCACCGGCGGCTCGAAGTTGAACAGCGTGCGGATGTTTCGGCACATGGTTCCTCCGGGGCGCGGAGGAAATTGGGGGAGGCGCGCGAGCGCCGCCACGCGCGAAGCTCACACGCGCAGCCGGACCTCGCGTGTCCCGTGCAGGAACAGCTGGCCGGCGCGCGCGGCCGCGCGGCGGCCTAGCGGCGACGCGAGCAAGCCGAGCGCGAGCCTGCGCACGAGCTCCGCGCCCGGGTAGGTCCCCATCACGACGACGGGCGGCCGCTTCGCGATCGCCTGGATCGTGTCGATCTCGGGGCCGCGCTCGGGCTCGACGCGCGCCACGGCCGCATCGAGCGCGGCGTCGTCCGCGTTCTCGCGGAGAACGGGGACGAGCTCGTTCGCGGCGACGACGGCGTCGCGCAGCGCGACGTTGATCCCTTGCGCGCCGACCGGCGACATCGTGTGCGCGGCGTCGCCGATCAGCAGCGCGCCCGGCTTCGCCCAGCCGCGCACGCGATCCGTCTCGGCATCGAGCAGGAACGGGCGCGAGATCTCGCCGGCGTGCGCGCGAATGTGCTCCGCGAGATCGGGCGACACGTGCGCCGCCATCGCGCGCACCCACTCCTCCGGCCCGCGGCTGCGCAGCTCGCCATAGCTGCCCTTGCGGATCACCCACGCGATCTGCAGTGCGCCGTCGGGCGCGGGCAGCGCGATCAAGAGGTGCGCGTGGCCGGCGTAGCCGCGCACCGGCGCCGCGGCGCCATAACAATCCGGCCACGGCAGCTTCGCCCAGACCACGTCGAGCGGCGCGCCGATGCGCGAGACCGCGAACTCCCCGCGCCGCCGCACCGTGGACGCGCGCCCGTCCGCGCCGATCACGAGCCGCGCGGCGATCTCGCGCGCCCCGCCCTCGCCTTCGACGCGCACGCCGGCGATGCGCCCGCGCGCATCGCGCAGCAGCTCGCGCACCGCAAAGCCGCGCAGCAACGCGAATCCCGCGTGCTCGCTCGCGCGCGCGACGATCGCCTCGAGCAGCGCCGGCTGCGAGACGATCCGCGCACGCACGCCCGCCGGGAACACCTCCGCCGCGCGCGCCTCGAGCACGAGCTTGCCGTCGCGGTAGATCGCGATCGAGTCCGGCTCACGATGTGGGACTCGTTCGAGAAGATCCCCGAGGCCGCACTGCTCGAGTGCCGCAACACCGCTCGGCATCAGCGCCTCGCCGCGGAACTCGCGCGAGAAATCGCGCTGGCGCTCGACGAGCGTGACCGCAACGCCGCGCGCCGCGAGCACGTACGCGAGCGCCGCGCCGGCAGGGCCGGCGCCGGCAATGAGGATGGGCGATTCCGCCATGCACTCGCCTCAGTCGCGGCCCGCCCAGTATCCCGGGCGCCGGCGAAGATTCATCAACGCGAGAATCCGCACATCATCCCCTGTGACCCGCTAGAGCACGGCGTAGCGGAAGCGAGCACAAAGGCGTCTTCGAATGCCTCTCGTCACGACGGGTGCCGCAAAGGGGGCGTGCCGCGATCGAGGCCACGCATCGCTCGACCTCGGCGATGAAAGCCGCGCCGAGACCCTCCTGCTCACGCTCGTAGTAGCGAGCTGCGTCGTTCAACTCGCGCTCGGCGAGCTGGGTGAAGGAGACCGACACGGGTCACAACCTGCGGCGTGCCTCTCGGAACACCTTGGCGGCGGGCCGGCTGCGCAATGCGCCCGAATCGATCGCATCCGATCGGCGCTGCGCCTCCTCGATCCAAAGTCGCTGGTTCTCCTAAGGAGAGAGGCTCTCGAGGCTCTCGAGGAGTCGAGCCGCCAAACGCGCCCGCGCCTTCGGCTCGAGCTTCAGCGCCGCGGATTCGATCTGCTCTTGGCTCATGCGCCGCATGCGAAACGCCCGAGTGATGTCGCGCAGCGTGAACGTTCTTCCACACGTGTCCCGCAGGACACACGGTCAATGCGGTAGCACGACCTTCGGCCTTCCCTGCTTCGTCGCCGCGTACTCCGGCCCGAGCAGACGCTTCGGGTGCATGCCGTCGACGTAGCCGATGAACGTCGGCTCGAAGATGTCGTAGCCGAGCAGCGCCTGGACGCGCTCGGAGTAATTGCGGGCGAGCTCGGGCGGCACGGCGAGCGGCAGGTTCTCGATCTGGCGCACCCAGCCCTCGCAGTACTGCGGCGTGATGCCGAGCCGCGGCTCGGTGCCGCGATGCGCGCCGCCGCGGTGCAGCAGCGTGCCGGCGAACAGCACGGCCGAGCCCGCCGGCATGATGACCTTCACCGCGTCGCGGTCGCTCGCGGCGGCGCACTCCGCCGGGCCCCAGCGGTGCGAGCCGGGAATCACCTCGGTCGCGCCGTTCGTCTCGGTGAAGTCGTCGAGCGCCCAGATCACGCTCACGCCGACCATCTCGCGCGGCCGCGGGATCGGCACGTAGGCGTCGTCGGCGTGCCAGCTCTGCGCGGTCTCGCCGGGATGGACGTTGATCGCGAGGCACGCCGAGAGCCGATAGTGCGGGCGCAGCAGGCCATCGATCACGGCGAGCACCGCCGGATGCTCGACCAGCCGCGCGATCGGCGGCGCCTTCGCGAGCAGCGCGTACACGCGCTCGGTGCAGAAGCCCTCGAAGTCATTACGGCCCGTGAGCTGACCCTGGAGCCACGGCGCGAGCGAATCCTTGATGTCGCGGACTTCGGAGCGCGTGATCAGGTCCTGCGCAATCGCGTAGCCATCGCGGCGGATCGATGCGACGAGGGGCTCCGGATCTCGCATGCGCGTCCTCCTCCAGGCGATTACGCGGCAACCTCTACGACGGTCGCGTAGCTGCGCGGCTCGGGTGGCTCGAGGCCCTCGGCTCGCATGCCCTCGATGTGAAGCTCGATCGCCACTCTGATTTCGCGCTCGACCTCCGAGCGCGAATCCCCGGTCGCGACACATCCCGGGAGATCGGGAGGGAACGCGGAGAAGCCCGAGCCCGTTTTCTCGACGACGACGAGAATTCTCATCGGAGGCCCGCCTGTTTCAGATTGCCATTGAGGGTGCCCGGAGCGGCGCTAGATCGTCTGCCGGCTTACCAGCGACCGTGACGACGCCCGCCTTCATCGGGTGTCTGAGCTGGCGATGGCTCCCTCGCGTCCGCGCAACGTACCACCCGTCGCGAGCGAGCATTTGCAGGGCGTCGCGCACCTTCATCTCGGCCGAAGTGAGCAACCCGCGGTCTCATGCAAGAAACCGAACGGAACCCGACGCCGAGACGCAAGGAGCGGGTCCCCGGCACTCACAACCGCGGCAACACCTCCTTGCACAGCAGCCGCACGCTCTCCCAGCCAAGCTCCGGCGGCGCGCCGCCGCAGAGCGGGTGCAGGATGAACGTCGACCACGGGCCCTGCTCCTTCGCGCGCGCGACGCACTCGGCGGGCGTCAGCACGCGGTACTTCGCCTCGGCACGGAGCTCCTCGACGCTCTTCGCGCGCGAGTGCACGGTGGACGACTGCTGGTTCGCGGGCTGCCAGCTCGCGTAGGTGGTCGCCTCGTATAACAAGTACGGCCCGAGCTCGCGCCAGGCGCGATCGGGATCGCGCGCGATGAAGAACGTCTCGCCGCTGCCGGGCGGCAGCACGATTGGCTTCCTTCCCAGCCGCGCGCACTCGCTCTGGTAGAGCGCGAGCATCGCGGCGTCGTTGCTCGCGGGCTGATACGGCAGGCCGAATCGCGCGGCGCGGCGCGCGCCGGCAAGGCTCTGGCCGCCGGCATGGATCGGCGGGTGCGGCTTCGTGAAGCCGCGCGGCGTCACGCGCACGTGGCGGCCGCGCCACTCGAACGGCTCGCCACTCCACGCGTTCAATAACACCTCGATGCACTCGTCGAGCAGCGCCCCGCGCGCAGCCCAGTCCTTGCCGAAGCTCGCGTACTCCTCGGGCCGGTAGCCCATGCCGAGCGTCGTCGCGACGCGGCCGCGGCTCGCGAGATCCAGCACCGCGAGATCCTCGGCGAGCTTCACCGGGTCGTAGAGCGTCGCGAGCAGCGCCGCGATCGTGATGCGCACGCGCTTCGTGCGCGCGGCCAGCGCAGCAGCGAGGACGAGAGGCGCGGAGAGGAAGCCGTCCTCCACGGCGTGATGCTCGGACAGCGAGATCGCAGTGAGCCCGCGCGCGTCCGCGTACTCGGCCATCTCGAGCGCGGCCGCGTAGAGCGCCGCGTGGTCGGCCGGCGAGAACGGCGCTCTCCGCAGATCGAAACGCAGCAGCGTGATCGCCATTAGTCGCGCCCCTCGAGATCCGCGTGCTCGGGCGTGCGCTCGGCGGGCAGCTCCTGCAGCACGTGGAAGCGCACCTGGCCGCGCGCGACGAGCTTGCGGTCCGAGCTGCGTGTCACCTCGACCTGCCAGACGTGCGCGCTGCGGCCCTGGTGCACCGGCGTCCCGACGCAGGTCAGCTCGCCCGCGCTGTGCGAGCGGTAGAAGTCGGTGCTGTTACTGACGCCGAGCACGCCCTTCTGCCCCGCGGCGAGCGCCGCGTTGCCGGCGCCGTAGCTCGCGACCGCCTCGACGATCGAGCAGTAGACGCCGCCGTGCAGCACGCCGTACGGCTGGTGGTGCTGCTCGCCGGCATCGAGGTAGGCGACGACGCGCGCCGGCGTGACCTGCGCGAAGCGCAATCCGAGCGTCCGGCTCCAGTTGTCCTGGTCTGCCGCAGCGCCAGCGACGGCGCCGGAAGCGAAGTCTTTTGCAGGCAAGCGCGTCTCTCCTCTCGCCGATCAGTTCTTATCCTAGGCCGGCTTCACACGAGCTTCTGCGCGGAGACTGCATGTTCGCTGCTCCTGCCCTCATCGCCGCCGGCACGCAGCGCGCATGGCGCGCCTGCTGAGCGCCCGCCGCGCACGCTTCGCCACGCTCGCGATCGTGGCGCTCGTCGCGGCGCCTGCGGCCGCGCGCGAGGAGTCGTACGAGGTCGAGATCAAGGCCCCGCGCTCGCTGAAGAAGGCGCTCGAGACTGACCTCGACCTGATGCGCTGGCGCGAGGCGGAAGAGCCGCCCGACGCGGAGCTGCTGGAGCGGCTCGCGCACGAGTCGGAGCCGCAGGCGCGCGAGATCCTCGCCGCGCGCGGCTACGTCTCGGCGACGGTCGAGAGTGAAGCGTTCACGGACGAGAAGCCGATGCGCGTGCGCATCACGGTGAAGCGCGGGCCGGTGACGCGCGTGCGCGCGGTCGACATCCAGCTGCGCGGCGCGATTACCGAATCGGGCGATCCAGAGGACGCGGTTGCGAT
>DASTOI010000140.1:0-4239 GCA_035762585.1 Myxococcota bacterium | reverse complement strand
CGTCACCGGCACGCTCGCGCGCGACCGCAGCGTGCTCGACAGCCCGGTGCCGATCGACCTGCTCAGCGCGGAGGATCTCGCGCGTGCCGGTGCGGTGAGCGACGAGCTCGGCCAGGCGATCGCGGCGATCGCGCCGTCGTTCCATTTTCCGCGGCAATCGAACTCGGGCAGCTCCGACCACGTGCGCGCCGGCCAGCTGCGCGGCCTCTCTCCCGACCAGCTGCTCGTGCTCGTCAACGGAAAGCGCCGGCACACGTCGGCGATCGTGAACTCGGAGACGAAGATCGGGCGCGGCACCGCCGCGGTGGACTTCAACACGATCCCGCTCGCCGCGGTCAAGAAGGTCGAGATTCTGCGCGACGGCGCCGGGGCGCAATACGGCAGCGACGCGATCGCCGGCGTGATCAACGTGCTGCTCGACGACGATCCTGCGCGCACGGACATCGAGCTCACGTTCGGCGGGCACGTCACCCACGAAGATGCGGTCGATCGAGACCTGAAGGACGGCGAGACGTTCACGCTGAACGCGAGCACCGGCTTCGCACTGCCGGACGAAGGCTTCCTGCGCATCGGCCTCGACGTCGAGGACCGTAACAAGACGAACCGCGCGGGCTTCGACCAGATTCCGTTCTTCGAGGACGAGGACAACGCCTACCTCGCCGGCCGCCGTAACTACACGATGGGCGACCCGAGCACGGAGGCGTACGGCGCGTGGTTCAACGGCGAAGCTCCGCTCGGCGAGCTGACGCTCTACGGGTTCGGCACGTTCGGCGAGCGCGAGACTCGCGGCGGCGCGGCGTTCTTCCGGTATCCGATCGGCTTCCAGAACGTTCAGAGCATCTACCCGGACGGCTACCGCCCGCGCACGCGCGCCGATGACCAGGATCTCTCGCTCACTGCCGGCGTGGAGTGGACGCTCGCGGGCTGGGCGCTCGACTCGAGCATCGGCTACGGGCGCGACGAGCTCGAGTTCGGCGTCGACTATTCGCTGAACCCGTCGTTCGGCGCGGCCAGCCCGACGCGCTTCGATTCGGGCGCGTACGTGTTCGATCAGCTGATCGCGAACGTCGACGGGACGCGCGACTTCGCGCTCGGTTGGCTGGAGGAGCCGCTCTCGCTGCTCGCGGGCATCGAGTACCGGCGTGAGACCTACGAGACGAGGCGCGGCGATGCGGAGAGCCATCAAGCCGGCGGGTTCCTCGCCTGCCATCCGGACTACGACGAGATGGATCTGGATTCGCCACCCCCTTGCGCGATCGGCGCGCAGGCAGGGCCCGGCCTCACGCCGGCCGACGAGATCGAGCTCGAGCGCGACGTCGTGGGCGTCTACTTCGACGTCGCTGCCGAGCTCGTGCCGAGCTTGTTATTGGATCTCGCGGCGCGCTACGAGCACTACTCGGATTTCGGCAGCCAGCTGACCGGCAAGCTCTCCGCGGCGTGGACGCTCAGCGACGGCGTGACGCTGCGCGGCGCGGTCTCGAACAGCTTTCGCGCGCCCGGCGTCCAGCAGGACGGCTTCGCCGACACGACGACGAGCTTCGGCTCGGGCAGCACGCTGGTGCGCACGCGCACGCTGCGCACGAACGACCCGATCTCGCGCGCGCTCGGCGCCCAGGATCTCGACGCCGAGACCTCGTTCAACCTGAGCTTCGGCGCCGCCGCGCGCTTCGGTGCGCTCTCCGGCTCGATCGATGCGTTCCGCATCGCGATCGATGACCGCATCACGCTGTCGGAGCGCTTCTTCGACGACGGCATGAGCACCGTGTTCGTCGATCTCGTGAGCACGCTCCCGAACGGCGAGGACGTGGAGTCGGTGCGCTACTTCACGAACGCGGTCGACACGCTCACGCACGGCATCGACGTCGTCGTCACCTACGAGGCCGACCTGCTGCGCGGCGACTTCGGCCTCGACCTCTCCTTCAGCTACGCCGACACGGAGATCGAGCGCTACGCGCCGACGCCGAGCTCGCTGACCGATCTCTATTCCTACTTCCGGCTGGTCGGCGTCGAGGAGACGAACACGATCGAGAGCGCCACGCCGCAGTGGAAGACGGTCGTCACCGCGGAGTGGGAGAACGAGCGGTGGGCGGCGCTCGCGCGACTCTCGGCGTTCGGCTCGGCGGAGCGCGTGTTCAACTTCGGCGACGGCTTCGAGCCGCGACAACGCTACGGCGCGGAGCTCCAGCTCGATCTCGAAGGCGAATACCGGGTGAACGAGCACGTCGCGATCGCGCTCGGCGTCGTGAACGTGCTCGACAACTATCCCGATCGCTCGATCGCCGACATCACGTACTTCGGAAACCTGCCGTACGACGTGCTGTCACCGATCGGTGTCAACGGTCGCTACGTCTACACGCGGCTCTCGCTGACCTTCTGACCTAATGGCCGAGCGCGGTTGCGCGCGGGCTCCGTCGGTGCGAATCGACCCAACAGCGGGGGAGAGCGCCTCACGCGCACCTCGGCGCCTCGCTGAATGCGAGTCGAAATCGCCGGCCGGGCGAGCCACTTCGCCCGCCGTCCTCCCACTTCCTACGTGAACCGGGTGCTCACCTCACGAGCGCGCGGCAACCACGGGGGGATCCATGTTGAAGCTCCGGAAGCACTCACTTTGCCTTGCCGCAGGCGGATTGATCGCGCTGTTCGCCACGGCGGGGAGCGCGGCGACGTTCACACTCGCCGAGCTCGTCGAAGGCACCGTCACGTCGTTCACGTCGGACGATGGGACGCTCACGTTCAGCAACTTCGAGATCGAGAAGCTGAAGAGGTTGAACGGCGATCTCTCGCTCTACACCGTCACCACGCTCGACGATGGTTTCGCCTTGAGCTCGTCCGAGTTCGCGGCGGCCAGCGGCGGCTTGAGGAAGATGAATCTCACGTACACGGTGACCGCCACGCAGGGCTCGATCGTCGAAGCCTCCATGAACATGGACGCGACGCGCGAGAGCGGGCGAGCCAAGGTCGAGAAGGACATCGATGACCCGAACGGCGACGGGGGCACGTTCCTGCTCACGCTGCTGACGGGAAGCAACTCGATCCTGACCGACTCCGACACGCTCGACTCGGGCTCTGTCTCCTTCGACGTGGAGGAGGCGATTCGCATCAAGAAGGTCTCGACGATCAACTCGATCGAGAACCGCTACACGGCCGTTCCTGAGCCGGGAACGCTCGCGCTGCTCGGCGCGGGCCTCGCTGGCCTGGCTTGGACGGGCCGCCGGCGCAGCCTTCGCGCCTGATTCGACTGCCGAGGGGCGGGGGTTCGAACACCCCCGCCCCTGCGGCGACTCTTCGCGGCGCGCCCTCTAGAAACTGCGCGCCGATGGCTGGTGGCCCAGGCCAGAGTCGAACTGGCGACACCCGCATTTTCAGTGCGGTGCTCTACCAACTGAGCTACCGGGCCGAAGGCGCGGCAACGTAGCCAGGTGCCTCTCCACGAGCCAGCCGCAAACGCGCGTACCTCCGCGTTTTCAGACGCTTTCCGGCGCCCCAGAGTCCGCTGCCCGCGCGCTCGGATTGCGAAGTCGAAACGCGAGCATCTTTCCGTGCCACTTCTCCCCATCTGCCGCCACTTCAGCGTCGGTGACCCATCGACAGGCGAGAGGTCCCACGCCCCCGCCACTTCGAGGTTGAGGCAGATGTTCAAGGGGAAGGCAACGCGCAGCGCGCTCGTGTTGGCCGCAATGCTCCTGCTGGTGAATCCGGCAGCGGCCGTGACGTTCACGCTCGATCAACTCGTGGACGGCTCCGTCCAATCGTTCCAGTCCGACAACGGGATGCTCACGTTCAGCGACTTCGAGATCACGAAGCTGAAGAAGCTGAGTGGCGACTTGTCGCTCTACACCGTGACGGTCGTCGCAGACGGCTTCGAGCTGTCCTCTTCGGCCTTCACCGCGACGAGCGGCGGGCTGAAGAAGCTCAATCTGACCTACAAGGTGACGGCGAACAACGGCGGCCTGATCAACGGGGCCGAGATGGTGATGGACGCGACTCGGGAGACGGGTCGGGTCAAGGTCGAGAAGGACATCGAGGACCCGAACAGCGATCAGGGCACGTTCCTGCTCACGCTGCTCCGCAACAACGCGTCGCTCCTCGAGGATTCCGACACGTTCGAAGGCGCGAGCTCGTTCGAGGTCGAGGAAGCGATCCGGATCAAGAAGGTCTCGACGCTTCACTCGGTGCGAAACTCGTACACGGTCGTGCCCGAGCCGGCCGAGCTGAGCCTGCTCATGGCCGGCCTCTCGG
>DASTOI010000139.1:0-10042 GCA_035762585.1 Myxococcota bacterium | reverse complement strand
CTTCTCCTCGAGGTAGCGGCGCAGCGCGCCCGCGCTGATCGCCATCACGACGTCGTTCAGCGTCGTGCCGGCCGCGCTCTTCACGCGCTTCACCTCATCCAGCGTCATCGAGAAGAACGCGTAGCGCCGGTGCGGCGTGATCGAGCGGTTGAACGGCGTGCGCGGCGCCGGCGTCTGCGGGATCGGATCCGCGTCGACCGCTGCGCTGCGCCGCCGTAACAAGTCGCCCGCAACCGGCAGGCGATCCAGGCCGAGCGTGGCGACAGCGGTCGTCAGCGCCTCGTTCGACTGCGAGAGCGTGCGCACGGTCCGAATTGCCGTGCGCACGATGCGATCCGGCGCGCGCACGAGCCCGCCGAGCCCGCGCACCAGCATCTCGCCGCTGCTCGGGATGCGATCCGGCGTCCACGGGCGCTTCGGCGGCGGAACCGCGGCGCCCTCGCGCACGCGGTCGAGGATCACCTGCATCATCTCGGCGCCGGAGACGCCGTCGATCGTGCAGTGATGGATCTTCATGTAGAGCGCGACCTGGCCGCTCGCGAGGCCCTCGATCACATACGCCTCCCAGAGCGGGCGGCTGCGATCGAGCGCGCGGCCGTGGATGCGCGCGACGAGCGTCGCGAGCTGCTCGTCGTCGCCCGGCGGCGGCACGGCGATCTCGCGCAGATGGAAATCGAGATCGAAGTCGGGGTCCTCGATCCAGTACGGGTGATCGAGATTCAGCGGCACCTCGGCGAGCCGCCGGCGGTAGGGCGGCAGCAGATGCAGGCGCTCGCTCAGCGTGCGCTCGAGCGCCTCGTACAGCGAGCCGGCCTTCAGGCCGCTCACGTCGTACATCGTGAGCGAGCCGACGTGACCGAGCTGCCCGCCGGCCTCCATCGTGAGAAAGGTGTTGTCGAGGCCGCTCAGCTGCTGCATGAAGCGCTCCTGTCGTCTTGTTAGGCCGATCGGGGTCTGACCCCGGTTGGCCAAGTGGCACCTCGGGGGGAGCTAGGCGGCCGGCACCTTCTCGACGATGCGCAGCGGCGGCAGCTGCGGCGGCGCGCCGAGCGTGGCCTCCTTTAGCGCCGCGAACGACTCGCGAATACAGGCTTCGTAGAACTCGGGATCGGGCAGCAGCTCGCGGCACGACGTGAACGAGATCACCGCGCTGCCGTTGTAGCTGCCGATCGGGTGGATCAGCCCCATGCCGTCCATCACCGGCCCCATGCCGTACTGCACGACGAGCTTCGCGCCGCTCATGTAGAGCGGAACCTGCGGGCCGGGCACGTTCGTGATCACCGTGTTCAGGAACGGGCGAATGCGGTTCGCGAGCCCGAGCCGCGAAGACGCGCGCCAGCCGAGGCCCGCGAGCCCGCCCGGCACGAACTGCGTCATGTCGGTGAGCGCGCGCGCGCCGATCGCCTCGGTGAGCTTCTTCGAGTGGCGCGACGCATCCGTCACCGCCTGGAGCCGCTCGAGCGGATCGGCGATGTCGCTGCGGATCGCGACGCTCATCGTCGAGACCTGATTGCCGGCCGTGCCCTTCTCGTCCTCGCGCCGCACCGAGACGGGGCACATCGCGATCAGCGAGGTCGCGGGCAGCTCCTTCTTCGCGGCGAGATACGCGCGCAGCGCGCCGCCGCAGATCGTCAGGATCACGTCGTTCACGGTCGCGCCGGTGACGGACTTGCGGATCTCGCGGATCTCGCCGAGGTCGAACGCGACGCCGCCGACGGTGCGGTGCTGCGTCACGCTGCCGTTGAAGCGCGTGCGCGGCGTCTCGCCGATCTCCTCGATGCGGCTGCGGCGCTGCTCCTCCACGTAGCGGCGAATGCCCGGCACCGTCTGCGCGAGCACGCGTCCGAGCCGGAACGGCGAGCGGATGTTGTTGCCGACCGCGCGCGAGAGCAGCTCGAGCGCGCTCGGGTCGGGCTCGGGCCGCCACGGCTTCGCCGGCACCGGCCGCGGCGCGTCGGCGACCGTGTCGTGGATCGCCGCCATCAGCTCGATCCCGGAGACCCCGTCGATCGCCGCGTGATGGATCTTCATCAGCACCGCGAAGCAGCCGGGCGGCGCCGCCGGCATCTCGCCGAGCCCCTCGATCAGGTAGAGCTCCCAGAGCGGGCGCGAGAGATCGAGCGGGCGCGCGTGCAGCCGCGCAGCCTGCTCGCACAGCTGCCGCCAGCTGCCGGGCCTCGGCAGCGCGATGTGCCGCACGTGGAACTCGAGATCGAAGCTCGCGTCCTCGACCCAGTACGGGTGATCGAGATCGAGCGGCACGCGCGCGAGCTTCTGCCGGAAGCAGCGCGCGAGGTGGAGCCGGCTCTCCAGATCCGTGAGCAGCTTCTCGTAGGTGACTCTCCCGCCCGGCATCGTGGACGGGTCGTAGATCGAGAACGAGCCGATGTGCGTGGACGCGTTCGGCGTCTCGAAATAGAGGAACGACGCGTCGAGGCCTGATAACTGCTGCATGGGGGGCCTCCGCCGGTTCGGTATGCGAGGGATTACCGGTAGAGTGCTCCCCGCCAGCCGCTGCGGTCAAACGGTTTCCAATCGCCGGCCGGCTGTGCGAGGCGATCCGCGATCGCATAGAGCGCGAGCGGATGGAAGCCGAGCCCGCAGTGGCTGCCGACGATCTCGAGGTTGTCGGTGTGTTCGGCCTCCGGCTCGCGGCAGGTCTGCCACGCGACGATGCCGTCGCTGCGGGTGTAGATCGCGGTCGACGGGACCGGGGGCGCCTCGGCGGACGGACCGCCGAACGGGCTCGCGAGCGTGATCACCTGACGCACCCGCTCGGGGAGCCGCTTCGCGAGCTCGCGCGCGAAAACGCCGCCGAGGCTCCAGCCGACGAGGCTCACGCGCCCGCCGTGACGCATCGAGAGCGCGAGCAGCCGCGCTCGGAGGCGGGACGCGAGCCCGGCCTCCGGGCCGAGGTTTCGGCCGAGCCCCCAGCCGTGAACGAAGTAGCCGCGCTCGCGAAGGAAGCCGCGCAGCACGCGGGTCGAGCGGTCGCTCGCCAGGAAGCCCGGCAGCACGAGCACGCCGTGGCCGTCGCCCTGCGGCGCCAACTGGAGCAGCGGCCAGGCCGGCACCAGGGTTTGGGCCTCGAACGCCGCGCGCGGCGCTTCCAGCGCCATCCACAGTCGACGCGACGGGAATGGGCGCCCGTTGGCTGCGGTCTCGGCCATGGGACTTTCCTCCGCCTTCTCGTCTCGGCGCTTGCTTGGCATACCAAGCAGATGCTAGGGATGCCACATCATGGCTCTCAAGCGAACGGGCCCGCGCCGGCGCGCACTGGGCGAGTTCATCCGCAATCAGCGTGCCATCACGCGGCTGACGCTGAGGCAGGTGGCGGCACTCGCGAAGATCTCGAATCCGTACCTGAGCCAGGTCGAACGCGGCGTGCACGAGCCGTCGGCGTCGATTCTGCGGCGGCTCGCGGAGGCGCTCGAGATCGCGCCCGAGGCGCTGTTCGAGCGCGCCGGCCTGCTCGACTGCGCCGAGCGCGCCGAGCGCGACGTCGAGACCGCGATCCGACTCGACGACCGTCTCAGCGCGCAGCAGAAGGAGACGCTGCTGCGCGTCTATCAGGGCTTCGTCGCAGCGAAGCCGGCGAAGTAGTTGGCGAAACGGGGTCACACCCCGTTTCGCCAAACTGCTCGGCGGAGGACGAACGATGGCAGAACGAAAGCCGGGACCGGTGCTGGTGACCGGCGCGAACAGCGGGATCGGCCTCGCGAGCGCGCTGTTGCTCGCGGAGCGCGGGTGGGATGTGCACGGCACCGTGCGCAGCGAGTCGAAGGCGGAGGCGCTGTGGGCGGCGGCGAAGGACGCCGGCGTCGGCTCGCGCGTCCACCCGGTCCTGCTCGACGTCTCCGACCACCGGGCGATCGTCGCGGCGTGGCCAGAGCTCCCGGACTTCTACGCCGTCGTGAACAACGCGGGCTATTCGGAGACGGGCGCGATCGAGGAGGTCTCCGCCGAGCGCGCGCGCGCGCAGCTCGACGTGAACGTGATCGCGCCCGCGGTGATCGCGAGCTGCGTGCTGCCGGCGATGCGCAGGCGCGGCGCCGGCCGCATTGTGAACGTCTCGTCGATCGCGGGCCGCGCGGTCGTGATGCCGCTGAACGGCTGGTACCACGCGTCGAAGTTCGCGCTCGAGGCGCTCTCGGACGTGCTGCGCGTCGAGGTCGCGTCGTTCGGCGTGAAGGTCGTGCTGATCGAGCCCGGCTTCTTCAAGACCGAGATCGGCGAGCGCAGCCGCGGCCAAACCCGCGCGGCACGCGAGCATGCAGGCTCCCCGTACGCGAGGGCCTACGATCGCGTCGCCTCCGGCCTCGACCTCGTCGAGCGCTTCGCACCCGCTCCCAACGCCGTCGCGCGCACGATCGCCACCGCCATCGAGAGCTCTCGTCCGCGCGCCCGTTACCTCGTCGGCGCCGACGCCCTCGCCACTGCCGCCACCATCCCCTGGATCCCCCGCGAGCTCACCGACCTCGGCATGCGCCTCGCCGCCGGGCTCTTCAGCAGCGCAGCACCGGTGAAGGCTTCGAGGCGCAAGCGCGACTAGAACGCTCCACGCCACTCGCCAGCACCGCAGGAAGTGACGCGGCCGCGCCTCGATGGCGAGGCCGCGTCACCTCTCCTCCCCGTTCATGGGTGCCGACGCATCGCAAGGAGCCGCGCGGGCCGGCGGGGGTCGCAGAGCGAAGGCCCAGGCGCGGTCGCGCTCACGGCTGGAGCGCAACGCGCCAGAATCCTCGAACGGCGCGCGCTACCGACAGTGAGCGACCGCGCGGCTGAGCGGCGCGAGCCCACGCCGGCCCGCGCGGCGGCGCCCCGAACGTCCACCTCTTCGACCAAGGAATTCCGCCCCGCACCACCGCGCCGCATTTCCGGCGCAGAATTCGCTGATACAGTGCGCGCGCCCCAGGAACCCGCTCCCCTCCGTCGGAGAAGCGATGTCCACTGTGCTCTCGCCCGATTTGCGCTCCCAGATCGAGAACACGATTCGCGGGCTGACAATCGACGCCGTCGAGGCCGCGGGAATCGGCCACCTCGGCGCGCCGATGGGCCTCGCGCGCCCCGCGTTCCAGCTCTGGGATCGCCACCTGCGCTTCGATCCGAGCGATCCCGCCTGGCCGCTGCGCGACCGCTTCGTGCTCTCCGCCGGCCACGCGTCGATGCTGATCTATTCGCTGCTGCACCTATTCGAGTACGGGCTGCCGCTCGCCGAGATCCAGCGCTTCCGGCAGCTGCACTCGAAGACGCCGGGGCATCCGGAGCACGGCGAGACGCCCGGCGTCGAGGTCACGACCGGTCCGCTCGGCCAGGGCTTCGGCCACGCCGTCGGGATGGCGCTCGCCGGCAAGCTCGCGCGCTCGCGCTTCGGCCGCGGGGGCGAGGGCCCGGGGCATCACTTCGTCTACGTGATCGCGTCCGACGGCGACCTGATGGAAGGCGTTTCGTACGAGAGCGCGTCGCTCGCCGGCCACCTGAAGCTCGACAACCTGGTCGTCCTCTACGACGACAACAAGGTCACGATCGACGGGCCGACGAGCCTGACATTCAGCGAGAACGTGCGCGCGCGCTTCGAGGCGCAGGGCTGGCACGTGCAGGAGATCGACGGCGAGGACGTCGCGGGCCTCGACCGCGCGCTCGAGGCCGCGCGCGCGGCGACCGGCAAGCCGTCGATCGTCGTGATGAAGACGACGATCGGGTACGGCAGCCCGTGGGCGGGCCAATCGAAGGCGCACGGGGGCCCGTTCGGCGCCGAGAACGTGAAGGCGACGAAGCAGAAGCTCGGCATCCCGGAGCAGCCGCTGTTCCACGTCGCGGACGAAGTGCGCGCCTACTGCAAGGAGCGCGCGGCCGCGAAGCGTTTCGAGCGGATGCTCGCGGACGAGAAGCTCGCGGCGTGGCGCCGCGCCAACGCCGAGGCGGCTGCGAGCTGGGAGCGCGTGCGCAACCGCGCGCTGCCCCCGGACCTCACTGAGCAGCTCGTCGCCGGCCTCGACGCGAAGAGCGCCGCGACGCGCGCGCACTCCGGAACCGTGATCGGCCGCATCGCCGCCGCGGCGCCGGGCCTCTTGATCGGCGGCTCGGCCGATCTCGCCGGCAGTAACAACACGAACATCCCGAACGGCGGCATGGTCGGGCAGGGCGACGACCCGTTCGCCGGCTCGGTGGTGAGCTTCGGCGTGCGCGAGCACGCGATGGGCGCGATCACGAATGGGATCGCGCTCGACGGCACGTTTGCGCCGTACTGCGGCACGTTCCTCGTGTTCAGCGACTACATGCGCCCGAGCGTGCGTCTCGCCGCGCTGATGAAGGCGCGCTCGCTGTTCGTGTTCACGCACGACTCGATCTTCGTCGGCGAGGACGGCCCGACGCATCAGCCGATCGAGCACGTCGACGCGCTGCGGGCGATCCCAGGGCTCGTGGTGTTCCGCCCGGCGGACGGTGTCGAGACCGCGCTCGCGTGGAGCTACGCGCTGAAGGACGCGCGCGGGCCGGTGGCGTTCGCGCTCACGCGCCAGGCGGTGCCGGTGCTGAAGCGCGAGTGCGCATTCGACCCACGCGACGTCCTGCGCGGCGCGTACAAGGTGCGCGACCCGGGCGGCCGGCCGGACGTCGTGCTCGTCGCGACCGGCTCCGAGGTCTCGGTCGCGTGCGACGCGGCGACGTTGCTCGCGGAATCCGGAATCGCGGCGCGCGTCGTCTCGGCACCGAGCCTCGAGCTGCTGCGCGAGCAGGGCGACGCGTACGTGCGCTCGCTGCTCGAGCCGGGCGTGCCGGCGGTGGCGGTCGAAGCGGGGCGCGGCCAGGCGCTGCGCGCGCTGATCGGGCCGAGCGGCCTCGTCATCGGAATGGACGGCTTCGGTGCCTCGGCTTCATATCAGGCGCTCGCGAAGCACTTCGGCTTCGTCGGCGACTCGGTCGCTGCGAGAGTGCGGGCGTTCCTCGGGCGCTGACGCGATGCCGGTGCCGCTGCGATAGCGGCCCACTATCGGTCGCATCGAAACGATGTCTTGGCCGCGCCGGCGAGCGGAGACGATCGTCCTTCCCGTCGCGGCTCTCGTGCCGCAATGGAAGGACAATCGTCGATGCTGACCGTGGGAGATCGTTTTCCGGATTACGCGCTCGAGGCGGTCGTGAGCCTCGAGCCGGGTGAGGAGTTCGTGAAGCTCACGCCGGCGAGCCACGCCGGCCGCTGGCGCGTCGTGTTCTTCTGGCCAATGGACTTCACGTTCGTCTGCCCGACCGAGATCGCGGCGTTCGGCGAGAAGAGCGACGAGCTGTGTGCGCGCGGCGCGCAGCTGCTCGGCGCGAGCACGGACACGCACTTCGTGCACCTCGCGTGGCGCAAGCAGCATCCGGCGCTGCGCGCGCTGCCGTTCCCGATGCTCGCGGACACCAAGCGCGAGCTCGCGACGGCGCTCGGCATCCTGCACCGCGAGGAAGGCGTCGCACTGCGCGCGACCTACATCGTCGACCCCGCCGGCGTGATCCGCTTCGCGAGCGCGAACGATCTCTCGGTCGGCCGCAACGTCGACGAGGTGCTGCGCGTGCTGGATGCGCTGCAAACTGGCGAGCTCACGCCTTGCAACTGGAAGCCCGGAGAGAAGACGCTGACTGCGGCCTGACGCTGCGCCTTTACCCGAAAGGAGAACGAGATGACGTACCGGAGCCCGAGCCCGCTTTCCGAGAAGGACCGCGAGCAGATCGCGGCGTCGCTGAACGCGCGCCTCGCGGACGGCCTCGATCTGCACAGCCAGATCAAGGTCGCGCACTGGAACGTGAAGGGGCCGCAGTTCGCAGCGCTGCATCCGCTGTTCGAGACGTTCGCGCTGGGCCTGGCGGTCCATAATGACACGATCGCGGAGCGCGCGGTGACGCTCGGCGCGCAGGTGAAGGGCACCGCGCGCTACGTCGCGCGCGCCTCGACGTTGCCCGAATACCCGGCGGACGCGTCGCGAGATCTCGTGCACGTGCGCCTGCTCGCGGAGCGCTTCGAGCAGTACGTCGTCGGCCTGCGCGAGTCGCGCGATCTCGCCGCCGAGCTCGGCGACGAGGACACCGTCGACCTGCTCACCGCCGCCGTGCGCGAGTTCGAGAAGCACGCCTGGTTCCTGCGCGCGACGCTGGCGGAGGAATCGCGCTGAGGCGCTGACCGCTCAGCGGTAGTCGTGCGATTCCGGAACGTCGTCGGCGCCGCGTAGCGCGCGGACTTCTCGGATGCGCACGTGGATCACGCCGTCGACGTTCTGGAGCGGGCCCGCGATCTCGATCAGCGGAGACGCGTGCAGCGGGCCGCGCAGGCGCTCGAACTGGTCCGGCGTGAAGACGCCGTTGGTCGTGCCGGTCTCGTCCTCGAGCGTGACGAAGCAGAAGCCCTTCGCGGAGCCGGGGCGCTGGCGCACGATCACGTGGCCGGCGGTGCGGACGTACTTCCCGTTCGGGACGTCGCGCAGCTCGCGCGTCGCGAGCACGCCGCGCGCCCGTAATGACTCGCGCAGATGCGCCATCACGTGGGGGCCGGTCGTGAGCCCGGTGGTGCGGTAGTCGGCGAGCGTGGTCTCGAGCGGCGAGAGCGCGGCGAGCGGGACCTCGCGCTCGGCGTCGGGCGGCGACGTGCCGGCGAAGAGCGAGCTGCGGTCGCGCTCGAGCGCCGTCACCTGCCAGAGCGCCGCGCGCCGCTCGCTCGCGCGCGCGTCGAGCGCCGCCAGCGCGCCGCTCTCCGCGAGCGCCTCGATCTCGTTGCGCCTCGGCGCCGCGCGCTTCGCAAAGTCCGCGAGCGACGCGAACGGCGCCGCCGCGCGTTCCTCGACGATGCGCGCTCCCGCCTCCGCCGAGAGCCCGCGCACGAAACGCAGCCCGAGCCGCACCGCGAGTTTGCATCGGGGACGTACTTTCATTCCTCGCGCGCTTTCGTCCGCGGAGCTCTCGCCCTCGCTCTCCCGCTCGAGCGTGCACCCCCACTGCGAGCGCGCGACGTCGATCGGCAGCACACGCACGCCGTGGCGCTCCGCGTCCTTCACGAGCGTCGCCGGGCTGTAGAAGCCCATCGGCCACGCGTTCAAGAGGCCTGCGAGGAACGCGGCGGGGTGATGCGCGCGCAGGTAGGCCGACGCGTACGCGATCAGCGCGAACGAGGCCGAGTGCGACTCCGGGAAGCCGTAGAGCGCGAACGAGGTGATTCCTCGCACCACCTCCTCCTGCGCCGCGCCGACGATGCCGCGCGCGGTCATCCCGCTGCGCAGCCGCGACTCGATCTGCGCCATGCGCTCGGCCGAGCGCTTGAAGCCCATCGCGCGGCGCAGCTCCTCGGCCTCGCCGCCGGTGAAGCCGGCTGCAGTCATCGCGAGCCGTAACAACTGCTCCTGGAAGATCGGCACGCCGAGCGTGCGCTTCAGGATCGGCTCCAGCATCGTGTGCGGGTAGACGACCGGCTCGCGGCCGGCGCGCCGGTTCAGATAGGGGTGCACCATCTGCCCGACGATCGGCCCGGGCCGGATGATCGCGATCTCGACGACGAGGTCGTAGAAATTCGCGGGCTTCATGCGCGGCAGCGTCGCCATCTGCGCGCGGCTCTCGATCTGAAATACGCCCACGGTGTCGGCGCGCTGGATCATCCCGTACGTCTTCGGGTCGTTCTGCGGCAGGTGTGCGAGATCGATCTCGATGCCCTCGTGCGCGCGGATCATCGGCAGCGTCTGCTCGAGCGCGTCGAGCATGCCGAGCCCCAATAAGTCGATCTTGATCAGGCCGAGATCGGCGCAGTCGTCCTTGTCCCACTGGATCACGCGCCGGCCGGGCATCGCGGCCGGCTCGATCGGCACGACCTCGTCGAGCCGGCCGGCCGCGATCACGAGCCCGCCGGTGTGCTGGCCGAGATGGCGCGGCAGGCCCTGCACCTGGCCCGCGAGATCCAATAACAGCTGGATGCGCGGCGCCTCGGGGTCGACGCCCGCACCGCGCAGCAGCGTCTTCACGTCGTCGAGGTCTTCGCGGAAGTGCAGGTGATGCAGGTGCTTCGAGATCTTGTCGCAGGCATCGG
>DASTOI010000138.1:0-4302 GCA_035762585.1 Myxococcota bacterium | reverse complement strand
CCGCCGAGCTTCGCTGCCGTCATCGCGACGTCGACGAGCAGCGACGGGGCCGGCTTGTCGCCGCAGCACGTCTCGCGCGGCGCGAGCTCGCGGCTGCACACCGTGCAGAGGCGGATCACGTGCGCACCTCGCGGCACTCGTCGCACGTGACCTTCGCGCGCTTCACGGGCGACGCGTCTGCGCGCACCGCTTCGCACGGCGCGACCCACGCGCCGCACAGAGCGCGCACCTGCGGTCGGTCGTCGGCCTTCGCTTGGAACGGGCTCTCGCGGAAGATGCGGCGCGACGCACGCACGCGGCGGATGTGGACGGGGCGGCTCACTTCTTCGCTCCCTTCGACTCGGCCGGCTTCGACTTCTCGAGCGCGTGCTGCACCGCGAGGCGCAGCTCGTTGCCCGTGTCCGCGTCGAGCTCGAGCGCGGCGTGCTCGTCACGGATGCGCAGCTCGAGCACGACGCCCGGCGCGTCCGTTCGCGCGAGCACGCGCATCTCGACGTCGAGCTCGTCGTCGCGCAGCGTGAGCGCTTCGATGCTCTTCGCCGCCATCTCAGGCCGCCTTCCCGCGCACGAGGCGCAGCGGAGCCGCCTTGCGCACCGTCGGGCGCGCGACGAGCTCGACGTCGACGCTCGGCGGACTCGGACGCTGCGGCTCGATCACCAGCAGCTCGGTGACGCGCGTCCCGTCCTCGAGCACCGTCAGTTGACCCACGAACAGCAACGACCGTCGTCCCCGCATGGCTCGCACCTCCATGAGGGTCTATTACCGTGGTCATTACCGGCCGTCAACGCCTAAGTTATAGAAATCGTCTGCCGAGAGCTGGATCTGGCCGTTGGGCGTCGGCGAGCATTCGGTTGATGAGCGAGTCGCCTTGGGAGGAGTGGGAGGGCGCTGCAGCCGAGGTGATCGACTCGACGTGCACCTCGGCGCCGGTTGACGGCTTCCGCCTCGCGAAGGCGTGCGGGTTTGAGGTCCGCCTTCACGCTGGCAGGAACGAGACCCGCGGCGAGATCATCTACATCAACTGCCGCATGCGCCCGCAGCGACAACACGGGCGGCTTGGGCACGAGCTCGGCCACTATGCGCTCGCACGGCACGAGATCCCCGACAGCGAAGAGGGCGCACGTTGGGCCGGTGGCGCGATGCTCATGCCGAGGCGCGAGGCCGATCGGGACATCACGCGATTCGCGTGGAGCGTGGCCCAACTCCGCGCAAAGCACATCAACGTCTCGGCGACGGCTATCGCGGTGCGGATCACGCAGCTGCGCGATGCGGTCGCGACGCTGATCGACCCAAGGGGGCATCACAAGCCGTGGCGAGTGCACAGCCCGTGGATTTCAGAGAAGCGGTTTCGCCGGGTTTCCTCGTGGGAACGTGAGCTCGCCGAGCGCGCCTACGCGGAGGGCGTCGAGGTCCGAGGCGACGAGCTCTGTTACGCCCTCCCTCTGATCGACGGTGCCGTGCATGAGCATCGCGTGCTCGTCGTGTGCGAGCTCGAGCAGCTCAGTCTGCGGCTCTGAGCTAGCGGCCCTTCCTCGGCTTGATCGGAGTGATCGGTCGCTGGCCAGCTTCGGTGTCGATCTCGATGGGAACTGAGGGCGGCTCGATTGCCCGGCCGGCGTCGAGGGCAACGAGGCGCGCGTGGGTCGTCTTCACCACGTCCAGCGTCATCACGTCGGGGCCTAGTGCCTGGCGCATCCTTCGGAGCTCGCGCTTGTGCGCCTCGTCGACCGGCTCGCCGAGCAGAGCCTTCGCGGCGATGAAGTCCTCAACTGGGCCAGGCCCGAGCTCCTCGTCGCGCTCAACGCGGGTCCCTTCCTGGAAAAGCTCGTAGTCCCAATCGATCGGGCCATCGTCGTAGAAGTACGCCTTGCGCAGGCGCAGCTTCTTGCGAGCTGCCTCGATCAGCTTGGGCCCCGGCTGCTTCGCGCCGTGGAGGATCCCATAGACGTTGGGCTGCTTCGTGCCGAGACGGCGCGCAGCGGCCGACTCGTTGCCGCGACACTCGTCGACGAAGCGCCGCAGAAGGACGTGGTAGCGGCGCTGCTCGATCCGGAGGTCCGGCGCGTCGGGATCGCCCATGCCTTCGGTTATACGCGGCGCGTTTATTACTTGGGCGTTGACCCGCGGCATGGCTCCGGTTATTACCCCCGCATGGACCTCCCTCACGTTCGACTCGCACAGTTCATGGAATGGAAGGGGTGGCGCCAGCCCCAGCTAGCCGAAGCCATCGGTCGGTCGCAGGCGACCGCGTCTGGGATTCTCGCGGGGAAGAAGCTTCCCGACCGCCTCACGGCGAACGCGATTGAGCGTGTGACAGAGGACTGGCCCGGCGGAGTGATCCGCTCGGAGGACTGGGACGCGATCGAGCTCGCCCGCCGTACCGGCACGGCCTGAGCGATGCGGACCAACGTAGATCGCGATCGCCGCGACGGTAGCGGCGCGGATGATCAGGTGTCGCGCGCAGTCCGCGGCGGTCTGCAGTCGGCGCTCGATCAGATCGTCGTGATGGCCGAGGCGCCTACGCTGGCATCCACGCTCCGAGCGCTCGCTCGCGAGGTGCGCCGTGCGTCAGACCTTGATGCGAAGCTTCACGGGCTCGAGGCCGCGGCGCTCGGTGAACTCGTTCAGCGCCGCCTGCATCTCGCGCACACCGTCGCGCAAGCACGCGCGCGCTTCGCTGATGCCCGCGATGGCCTCGTCAAGGCCATCGAGGCGATCGACGAGTGGCAGGGCGTCCCTCAGGTCGAGCTCAGCGCCGCAGGGGCAGGAGGGGACGGGTTCCTCCTGGATGCTGGCGAGAGTGTGCCTGCGCTGTTCGCCGCACTGCGCGCACTTAACCGGGAGACGGAGCTCGTCCTTGAGGGCCATGGCGCCGATCGTACCGGCACCGATCGGCCCGCGGAAGAGGGCCTGTCCTGCGCACCGGGCTCGGCCGGTCCTCGTCCGCGAGGGCCTTCAACGACGCCGACCACCGAGCCCGGCGCGGAGGGCACGCTTCGGCTGCGGACGACGGGCGGCGAGCTCGTGCGTGGGGTCTGCCGATGCCGCCGCTGCGGCCTTCTCTTCGTCGGAACCGTTCGCTGCTCCGGCAACGTCGTCGGTGCGGTGTGCGAGGCCATGCCGTGAACCGCGCGCGCCGCCGTCGTGCTCGTCGACGAGCTCGGGCTGCGCAGCGTGCGCGGCGCTCGGCGTGGGTCGAGATGCTCGCCGCCGTCTCGTCCGTCCGCGCATCTAGCGCCGCGGCGCAGACCGCAAGGGGCGCTGCGTGAGCGGAGCAGCACCGAAGCGCGACCTCTCGGCGGTGACCGACGCGGCCTATCCCCAGACCTTCGAGGAGGCGTTCGCCGAGATCGATCGCCTGCGACGGATCGAGGCCGCGGCGCGCGCGTTTATTGCGGCCGACGAGCGCTTCTTCGTCGACGGCGACGACGTCGACGAGCGGCTGGCCGAGCGAGACGAAGCGAAGCGGCAGCTGTGCGCCGCGGTGATGAGAACACGACGAGGTGGCACGTGACCGCCGCTGCGTTGCGTTCCGAGCGCGATGGTGATCTCGTCGTCCGCATGACGAAACAGATCACCAAGGCGTGTGGGGTTCCGTGCGAACACCACCAGACGATCAGCTACTGGACCGGCCCCAAGGGCCGCTACATCTACCAAGACTACGAGTGGTCCAGGCCGTACCTCCTGCGAGGCATTCGACACGTCTACGTCGAAGCGACCCGTCCGGCGAGTGTCGGAACGCTGACCATCTGGCGCGGCGGCTGGAAGACCAAGGTTCGCGCGGAGCCCGGTGAGCCGTGGTTCGCGGTGCGCGTCGAGCGGTGGGCATGGGGGGACAGTGAGCGCTGGCTCGTCTCGCGCACCGTTTCCGTTCGCGACGGCAGCGGAGTCCGGCACAGCGGCTCGGCCCGTTCCAGCGCCAGGTTCGTTTTCGAAGGCGAGGGGCCGACCTTCGAGGACGCCGAATTCGAATGCGTTCAGGCCGAGCAGTGGCTCGAGGACGCGGAAAGCAGCGGGGACGGATGACAGCGAAGCGAGCCTCTCGAGGCAAGAGCACGGCGATCACCAAGGCGAGCGCCACAGCGATCAATCTCGCTCAGCTCGAGCGGCAGATCGCCGTGCTCGTGAAGACTGGCGACCTCGAAGGCCTGAGCGACCTACACGCGAAGGCGCAGGGGGTCGAGGCCTACTTCCGGGCGCGCATGCCCGAGCGCGAGGCCGGCCTGCAGCACCAGGAGCATGCGGCCCGGGCGGTGCTGCTGATCGAGCGAGGTCTCGGCGATGCCCTCGCGAAGCGGCCA
>DASTOI010000137.1:0-4522 GCA_035762585.1 Myxococcota bacterium | reverse complement strand
GCGCCGGCGCCGAACAGCGGCGGCGACGGCTGCACCTCCTCGAAGTACCGGCAGATCGCGACGCTCTCCGAGATGCACGTCCCGTCGTCGAGCTCGAGCACCGGCACCTGCCCGAACGGATTCTTCGCGCGAAACGCCGGCTCCCGATTCTCGCGCTTCAGGATGTCCACCTGCTCGACCGGCACCGAAATCCCCTTCTCCGCCAAGAAAATCCGCACCCGCCGCGGATTCGGCGCCGACGCGTTCTCGTACAGCTTCACGACGAGCTCCTTCCGATGAGCGAGCCAGTCTACGCCGCCGCGCTCGCAATCGAAGAGTGAGCCCACGCGGCCCGACGCCGCACACGAAGATGTGAACGCGCAGCGTTGAAGCGAGCGGGCGTCGATCGCCCGCGAGCTTCACCCTTCTCCAAGACACAGAGCGTGCTGCCAAGCACGATGTCACGCGGCGCAGCGAGGAGGCCGCGGCGGGGCCGGCGCCACGAACTCGAGCGGCGAGCGAAGCGATGCCGCGCTCAATAACAACCGCTCAGAAGGCCCCGTGCGTATACGCCGCCGCCGCGAGCTTCGCCGCGACCACCGCCGCTTTCGCGAGCAGCTCCTCGGTGGTCGGTCCCTTCTTCGAGGGACAAAGCCGCTGGCGCTCTGCCGCGAGGCGATACACGCGCTCCTGGCTCGCGAGCTCCCAGAGCTCGTTGCCGCGATCGGCAGCCCAGCCGGCGTCGCGGTCGTAACGCGCGATCTGCTTGGTCAGGCGCAGGCACTCGCCGCGATGCGCGCGCTGGTCTTCGCGCATCTCCCACTTCTTCGGCGGCACCGGCGCGCCCTCGGGATTGGACGCGTTGGTCGGGTTCTCGGGATTCACCGGCGGCGTCGTGGGCGGTGTGGCGGGCGGCGGCGCCGGCTGCGGCTGCGGCGCGGGCGCATCGGCGAGCGCCGCCGAGCACGCGAACACGAGCGCGAGCGCGAGCCTCCGCATGTTCCCTCCCGCGCGCCGAAGCGCGTCGTTCCCGTTTCGGCCGGGCTGGCGCGAAACCTGACCCGTCTCAGGAAGTCACCATGCGGGGACGTTCTTCCCCCGGTGACTTGTCCGAGCCACTTCGGGCGCGCTGCCAAGGCTGTCCCTCACGTCACCGGCAAGTATGAACGTCCCCGGCTGGTGACTTTCGCGGCGTTCGGGGGAAGTGCTGGGCAGCGGCCCGGCAACCGAGGCGCGCAAGTCGTCCGCCGCGCTCAGGAAGAGGCGCGCGCGTGCCGATTCGATCCGCGATGGGCCTCGTCACGCAGATCCACGTGGGCTTCGCGGTGTTCGCGTTCTGCACGGGGATCTTCAATCTGTGGCTCTACTGGATGCGGCCGCGCGAGCCGTCGCATCTCTGGCTGGGCGTCGCGTCGCTCGGCGTGGTGTGGGTCGCGGCTGGATTCGCGCTCGGTTATCAGGCGACGACGCTCGCCGATGCGGAGCAATCCGTGCTGGTGGCGCTCGGCGGCACGCTGCCGATGGTCGTCGGCTTCCTGCGCTTCAGCGAGCTGTTCGCCGGGATCTCGCATCCCGCGCTGCGCGGCGCCGTGCTGTACACGGCGGCGCTCGTCGGTCTCGTCTACGCGAAGCCCGACCTGTTCTTCAGCGGCGAGGTGATCGCGGTCGATCCGCCGTTCGGCGCTCCCTACGTGCAAGCCACGATTGCGCCCGTCGGCGCGGTGCCGCTCGCGTTGTTCGCGTTGCTCGTCGTGGCGATGGTCGCCGCGTACGGGCGACGCGCCTCGACGCTGCGCGGCGGCCGGCTGCTCGCGTTCTCGCTCGGCCTGTGGGGCGTCAGCATGCTCAACGACCTGTGCGTCGGGCTGGGCCTCTACTGGACGCCGTGGCTGCTGCCGATCGGCTTCACGCTGTTCGCGGGATCGTTCGGCTCGGTGCTGCTCGAGCGTTTGGTGCGCACGCACGCGCATCTCGAGCGCAACGCGGGCGAGCTGCACACACTGGTCGAGGCGCGTACCGACGAGCTCCGGCGCAAGGACCTCGAGCTCGCGCACGGCGCCCGGCTCGCGACGCTCGGCGCGCTCGCCGGCGGCATCGCGCACGAGATCGAGGAGCCGCTCGGCGAGATCGACGCGCGCGTGAAGGAGCTGCGCGGCGCGTGGCGGGATCCCGCGCGGCCGAGCGCGTTCCGCGAGCTGCTCGCGCAGTCGCAGCGCAGCGTCGAGCGCATTCGCATCGTGGTCGCGGAGCTGCTGCGGCTCGCGCGCCGCGAGGAGGGCCGGCGCGGCCTCCACCAGCTGCCGGAGATCGTCGCGAGCGTGCTTCCGATCGCGAGCTACGAGCTGCGCCGCCGCGCGCGCCTCGAGACGCACCTCGCGAGCACGCCGCCGGTCGCCGGCGAGGGCGCGATGCTCGCGCAGATCGCGCTGAACCTGATCGTCGGAGCGATCCACGCCGCGCCGCCCGAAGGCACTGAATCGGGTCTCGCGTTGATCAGCCTGACGACCGAGGAGCGCGGCGGCCGGGCGCGCATCGTCGTCGCCGACAACCGGCCGGCGCTGCCGTGGGAAGACGCGCCGGGGCTGTTCGACATCGGCGCGGGCGGCGTCAGCGAGGAGCCGCGCCGGCTCGGCCTCGCGGTCACGCGGCAGCTGGTCGAGCGCCACGGCGGGACGCTCACGGTCGAGAGCGGCGAGCTCGGCACGCGCGTCGCGGTCGAGTTCCCCGCGGCTTCGGGGAGCGAGCCATGAGCGCGCTCGTAATGTTCGTCGCGCCGCTCGTGTTCAGCCTGTTCTCGGCGGGCGTGAACTTCGGCGTCTGGTTCCATCGTCGTTCGGAGCACTCGCACCGGGCGCTCGCGCTCGCGAGCCTGTCGGCGGCGTTCCTGCTGATCGGGCCCTGTCTGCTGCTCGCGTCGGATTCCCGCGACGAGGCGATCTTCGCGCGAACGCTGCTCTCGCTCGCGTGCATCCCGATCGAGATCCGCACGGTGCGGCTGGTCGAGCGCGCCTATCGCGTGAAGCTGCGCTGGCAGGCCCCGGTCTGGGTGTGCACGACGCTGCTCTGGGGCGCGCTCGGCGCGCTGCCGGGCGTGCTGTACGGCCCCGGCGCGCGGGAGCGCGACATGCTGTTCCCCGGCGCGAGCTACGTGGACGTCGAGCTCAATTGGCTCGGATCGGCCTTCCCGATCGTGTTCGCCGCCTACGGCATCTGGCTCGCGTGGGGCGCGCATCGCGTCGCCCAGGCGAGAGCGGACAGCGATTCCAAACTGATCGGCGTCGTCAGCTTCGTCTCCGGCGCGACCGTCGTCTCCGACATGCTCGTGCTCGGCGGCTTCATCGACGCGCCGCTGCTCTACGCGTTCGTCGCCGCGAGCGCGAGCCTGCTCTACACGTCGCTCTTGCTGCGCCGCTTCGTGCGCGGGCTCGGACGCGTCGAGGCCAGCGCGGATCTGCTGCAGCGCGCCGCCGAGAGCCGCGCGCACGAGCTGCGCGAGACGGATCTGCGGCTCGCGCACGGCGCGCGGCTCGCGGCGCTCGGCACGCTCGCCGCAGGGCTCGCGCACGAGATCAACAACCCGGCGGCGTTCATCCGCTCGAACCTGAACTACCTCGACGAGCTCGCGGGACAGGATCGCGACGATCCCGAGCTGGAAGAGGTGCTGGCCGAGACCGAAGAGGGCGTCGTGCGCCTGCGCGGCATCGTCGACGAGCTGCTGCGCATGTCGCGCGGCGACGGGGGCTTCGGCGAGGTGCTGCTCAGCGACGTGGTCGACGGCGCGCTGCCGACGCTGCGCTTCGAGGCACGCGGCGACGTCGCGATCGAGGCGAAGCTCGCGCCGGTGCCGCCCGTACGCGGCGATCGCAACCTGTTAGGGCAGGTCGTCGCGAATCTGGTGATCAACGCGATCCAGTCCGTGCGCGCCGCCGGCGCCGGCGGCGGCGTCCACATCGCGACCTTCGCCGACGATCGCCGCGCAGTGCTCGAGGTCTCCGACACCGGTCCCGGCGTTCCGCCCGAAGTCGCGCAGCGCATCTTCGAGCCGTTCTTCACGACCAAGCCGGCCGGCCAGGGCACCGGCTTGGGCCTCGCCGTCACGCGCCAGCTCGTCGAGCGCCACGGCGGCCGCATCGCGCTGCTGCCGAGCGAGCGGGGCGCGCGCTTCCAAGTCGAGCTCCCGCTCGCGAATCCCGCGCCCGCGCCGATCGTGCACGGGGTGGACTTCTCAGGCAGCTGAGCCGACCGCGGCGGCGGCGCGGGGTCACTTTCCCTTGCGCGGCTTCGCCTTCGCCTTCGGCTTCGGGTTTCGCGCCGGCTTGCTCGTCGCTCGCGTGTTCGCCGCGCGCGGAGCCGCCTCCGCGAACGTGCGCTCCGGCCACCACGGATAGGGCTGAGGCAGATCGCGCGAGACGCGGCCCGTGAACTTCGCGGGCCGCTTCTGCAGGAAGCTCTGCACGCCCTCGTACGCATCCGGAGACGAGCCGAGCGCGTGGATCATCCGCGAGTCGAGCTTGTGCGCCTCCATCGGGTGATCGGCGCCGAG
>DASTOI010000136.1:0-2588 GCA_035762585.1 Myxococcota bacterium | reverse complement strand
CACGATCGACGCGACCTGCCCGCTCGTCACGAAGGTGCACGTCGAGGCGCAGCGCTTCGCACGCGAGGGCTACGAGATCGTGTTGGTCGGCCACGCCGGCCACGTCGAGGTCGAGGGCACGATGGGGCAGGCGCCGGCGCGCATCCGCCTCGTCGAGAACGTGGGCGACGTGACCGCGCTCGAGCCCGCGCAGCCCGACAAGCTCGCGGTGCTCACGCAGACGACGCTCTCCGTCGACGACACGCGCGACGTCACCGAAGCGCTGCGCGCGCGCTTCCCGGCGATTCGGCTGCCGCGCAAAGACGACATTTGTTACGCGACGCAGAACCGGCAGAACGCGGTCAAGCAGCTCGCCGCGGAGGCCGAGCTCGTGCTCGTGGTCGGCGCGCCGGAGAGCTCGAACAGCAACCGGCTGGTCGAGCTCGCACACAAGGCCGGCGTCGCGGCGCACCTCGTCCAGAGCGCGGACGACGTGCGGGCGGCTTGGCTGGAAGGCGTCGCGACGGTCGGGCTCACCGCCGGCGCCTCGGCGCCCGAGTCGATCGTTCAGGAAGTCGTCGCGCGGCTGCGCGCGCTCGGGGGACCGGACACGCGCGTCGAGAGCCAGCCGATCGTCGACGAGGGCGTCGTGTTCCAACTGCCGAAGCTCGCGTAGGAGACTGACAGAGGATGCGCGATCACCGCACAGCGAGGCTCCAATGCGCGCGGAGGCCACCGTTCGACTCCGCTCGGCTCCGAAGACTCCGCCTCGCTGCGCGCTTCGCTTGCTAGGAGACCGACCGAGGATGCGCGATCACCGCACAGCGAGGCTCCAACGCGCGCGGAGGCCACCGTTCGACTCCGCTCGGCTCCTACCGCACCGACTCCGCTCGGCTTCGCCTCGCTGCGCGCTGCGCTTGCGGCTCCGCCTCGCTGCGCGCTTCGCTTGCTGATGGAGCGGGAGGCGACAGCGCGCGGCAAGCCGCGCACGGCGAGCAGCGACGTCGAAGCCGACATCGGCGCGCTGCCCGATCCAGAGAGCGGGCCCGAGAGCCCTGCGGGCTCGCTCGCGGCGGCGGCTGCGCTCTCGCCGCGCGAGCGCCGCGCCCAGACGCGCGGCGAGATCCTGCAGCTCGCGTGGCCGGTGATGCTCTCGATGCTGCTCGCGAGCATCGTCGGCGCGATCGACGTGCTGATGGTGAAGGAATTAGGGGCGGTCGCGCAGGCGGCGGTCGGCGTCGGCGCGCAGGTCTTCATGCTCGCGCAGGCCGTGCTGTTCGCGCTCTCGTTCGCGTGCGTCGCGCTGATGGCGCGCGCGATCGGCGCCGGCCAGCGCGACGAGGCGCGCCACGCGCTCGCCGGGGCGCTGATCCTCGCGCTCGCGACCTCGCTGCTCTTGTTCGCGGTATTCGGCATCCAGCCCGGCTGGATCCTCGCGCTGATCGGCATCGAGTCCGACGTCGCGGCAGCGACCACGATCTATCTGCGTCTCGTGATGGCGGCCGCGATCCTGATGAGCGTCTGTCTCACGATCGAGAGCGCGCTGCGCGCGAATCGCGACACATTCACGCCGATGCTCGTCACCGGCGTGGTCACGGTCGCCAAGATCGGCCTGAATCCGCTGCTGATCTTCGGCGCCGGCGGCTTCGTCCCCGCGCTCGGCCTCGCGGGCGCGGGCTGGGCGACGCTCGGCGCGCAGTGCGTCGCGCTGCTCGCGTTTGCGTTCGTCACGCTGCGCGCGTCGCCCGACGGCCCGCTCGGCGTGCGCGCGCGCGATTTCCGGCCGGCGCGCGCGATGATCGCGCCGCTCGTGCGCGTCTCGCTGCCGGGCGTCGGCGAGCGGCTGATCCTGCAGGTCGCGATGCTCACGTACCTAACAGCCGTCGGCACGTTCGGAACCTACGCGACCGCGGCGTACTCGATCGGCGTCCGGCTGCTCTCGTTCTCGTGGATTCCCGGCAACGGCTTCTCGCAGGCCGCGGCGACGATCGTCGGCCAGGCGCTCGGCGCGGGCGATCTGAAGAAGGCGGAGCGCGCCGCGAAGCGCGCCGCGAGCCTCGCGGTCGGCGTCGCGGTCGTGATGGGCGCGATCGCGTTCTTCGCCGATCGCCCGATCGCCGAGTTCAGCGCGGCCGATCCGCACACCGCCGAGGCGCTGATCCCGTTCATGATGTGCCTCGCGCTCGCGCAGCCCTTCATGCAGCTCCACTTCACGCTGGCCGGCGCCTTCCGCGGCGCGGGCGACACCGTGACGCCGCTCTACGCCGCCTTCGTGGGCAACTGGCTGTTCCGCGTACCGCTCGCCTTCCTGGTCGCGAACGTGTGGCACCTGCCGCTGATCTGGATCTGGCTCACGCTGATCCTCGACCACATCGCGCGCGCGGTGTGGCTGCTGGTGAGCTTCATGCGCGGACGCTGGCGGCGTCGAGAGCACGATCTCGCCGCACTCAGCGCAGGAAGTCGCGCCCGCCGTCGATCGTGAGCGTCGTCCCGTTCACGTAGCTGGCCTCGTCGCTGCACAGGAACGCCACCACGCGCCCGATGTCGCGCTCGCAGTCGCCGACCCGACCGGCGGGGATCTGACGGGCGTACTCGGCGTACTCCTCGGG
>DASTOI010000135.1:0-3208 GCA_035762585.1 Myxococcota bacterium | reverse complement strand
GACTGTGATTATGGCCTCGGGCTCGTCACCGAGGAGTCCCTGATCCCTTTCTATCCGGCGCACGGCAAACCAGGGATCGAGCTCGCGTACTTCAACGTCGCCGACGGGCGCGTGCGCCAGAGCAACCTGCACCTCGTGCGGCCCGCGCGCATGGGCCATCGCTCGTACATCGAGGACATGTACGAGCACCGCTACCAGAAGGAGCTGTTCCACGCGCTCGCGCTCGCGTGGCGCGTGCTCACGTATCAGGGTGGAGGGCTGCGCCTGCTCGGGTACTTCGTCGTGATGCACCTCGCCGGCGTCTTCGATCGCGCGCGGCTGCGCGGCCTCGCCGACACGTTGCGCCGCTTCGTCTCGTTCGCGCGCATCGATCGTGCCTGCTCGCAGCTGCTCGACACGCGCTTCCGGTTGATCGTCACCGAAGTCGGCGGCTGCGGGATCGACATCGACAACGAGCGCGACATCGACACCGCGCGCGAGCGCTTCGAGGAGTGGAGCAAGCAGCAGACGCAGCACGCGGCGCAGCTGCACGGGCCGGCGCTCTTGCCGGTGAGCGCGGGCGTGAGCGCGGCCACGATCGCGCGCGTCGCGACCGCGGGCGCCCGGTGAGCGCGCGGCGCGAGCGCGCCGTAGGCGCGCGCCTCTGGCGCCTCCCGTCGCGCGGAGTGATTACGGTGCGCGGCGAGGATCGCTTGCGCTGGCTCGACGGCATGCTCACCTGCAACGTGAAGCGGCTCGCGCCCGGAGACGGCGCGCACGGCTTGTTGCTCACGCCGCAGGGTCGCATCGCCGGCGAGCTGCACGTGCTGCAGCGCGAGGGCGAGCTCTGGCTCGAGACCGAGGCGAGCGCGATCGCGGGCACGCTCGCGCGGCTCGCGAAGTACGTGATCGCGGACGACGTCGTGCTCGCGGACGCGACGCCCGATTGGGCGCGGCTCGCGCTCGAAGGCGAAGGCGCGCTCGCGACGTTCGCCGCGTGCGGCAGCGCGGCGCCTGCGAGCGCGCACGGCGTCGCCGCGTCGTCGATCGCGGGCGCAGCGGTCGTCGCCGCCCGCTACGGGTTCACCTGCGCCGAGGCGCTGCAGCTCTTCGTCGGCCGCGAGAGCGAAGACGCGGTCTTCGCTGCGCTCGTCTCCGTCGGCGCGGAGTCGGCGAGCGCGGAGGAGCTCGAGCTGCGCCGCATCGAGGCCGGCACGCCGTGGCTCGGCAAGGAGCTCGACGAGAGCGTGCTGCCAGCCGAGGCGCGCCTCGACGGTGTCGCGGTCGCGCTCGACAAGGGTTGTTATACGGGCCAGGAGGTCGTGGCGCGCATGCGCAGCCGCGGGCGGCTCTCGCATCTGCTGGTCGGGCTGCGCTTCGCGGGCGGCGCGCTGCCGGCTCCGCACAGCCCCCTCGCGAGCGAACGCGGCGAAGCGGGCAGCGTGACGAGCGCCATGCGCTCGCCGCGCTTCGGCGCGATCGGCCTCGGCTTCGTGCAGGCGCCGCTCGCCGAGCCGGGCACGAAGCTGCGGGCCGGCGACGTCGTCGTCGAGGTCGCGGCGCTGCCGTTCGCGTGAGTGCAAACGCCGCTTCCTCCGCGCCGCGCGGGACGGGCGCGCTCGTCGTGTTCGCGAAGTGGCCGGCCGCCGGCGCCGTCAAGACACGGCTGTGTCCGCCGTTCACGCCCGAGCAGGCCGCCGCGTTCTACGACGCGATGCTCGGCGACGTGCTCGACGCGATGGCGCGGCTCGCGCCGCCGCTCGGCCTCGAGCTCGTGCTCGCCGCGCATCCGCACGAGGCATTAGGCAGGTTCGCGGAACGCGCGCCCGGCTGGCGAATCGTCGCGCAGGAAGGCGCGGACCTCTCCGCGCGCATGGAGCACGCGGCCGCGAGCGAGCTCGCGCGCGGCGCCGCGCGCGTGCTGCTGCGCGGAAGCGACAACCCGGCGCTCGACGCCGGCGTTCTCGCCGCCGCGCTCGCGGCGCTCGAGCGCTGCGACGTCGCGCTGAGCCCGGACCGCGACGGCGGCTACGGCCTCGTCGCGTTGCGCCGCTTCGCACCGGGGATGTTCGCGCACGCGATGAGCACGGCGACGGTGCTGAGCGACACACGCGCCGCCGCGCGCGCGCTCGGAATGACGAGCGAGCTGCTCGCGCCGTGCTTCGACGTCGACACCGCCGCCGATCTCGAGCTGCTTCGCGCAGCGCGTCCCCGCGCCGCCGCGCTCTGCCCGCGCACGTATGCGTGGCTCGACGCGAACGCCCTCTGAGCAGGCAGTGCGCGCTCAGGAAGTAGGCAGCCCGAGTGCGCCGAACTCGGCCCGACAAGTCTCGATCGTGCGCGTGATGTGCCGAATCCGGCGCTACGAAGCATGCGGCACACACCTTGCTCAGCCACCCGCGGAACTTTCATTCCCACGGGAGGCTTCTGCTCATGTCTCGTTTCACTCTCCGAGTTCTCACGCTCGTCGCGTTCGCGGTCGGCGCGAATGCAGAGCCCGCAGACGTCGACGCGCGCTTTGCGGAGATGCAGGCGCGCATCGAACAGCTCGAGGCGAAGCTCGCCGCGCAGGGCGACGAGCTCGCCGCCGCGAAGGCCGCTCCCGCTGCGCCCGCAGCGACCCCGGACGTCGCGGCCGATGGGCAGAGCTTCTTCGACACGATCAACGCCAGCGGATTCGTCGCGGCCTCGTACTTCTACAACTTCAACGATCCCGACGGCGGCTCGCTCGGCGGCTCGAACGCGCCGGTCGACCTGCTCCACCCGGACAGCAACAGCTTCTCGCTCGATCAGCTCTGGCTGACGCTCTCGCGCGACGTCTCGGAGGAGCAGCGCGCGGGCTTCCGGGCCGACTTCGCGTACGGCAAGACCGCATCGATTCTCTCCGGTGACAACAACGACGGCGCTGCTGGCAACGACTTCGATCTTTATCAGGGCTACGTCACCTACCTGGCGCCGATCGGCGAGGGCGTGACGATCCAGGCCGGCAAGTTCGCGACCTTGATCGGCGCGGAAGTCGCGCAGGCGAACGCGAACTGGAACATCACGCGGGGCAACGTCTACAACTTCCTGCAACCGATCAATCACACGGGCTTGCTCGCGTCGACTCCGGTCGGTCCGGTCACCGCGACACTCGGCGTCGTCGACGAGACGCGCGCGTTCCCCGCGCTGAGCACCGACCGCAACAACAACAAGGCAATCCTGTTCGGGCTCGGCGGAGGCGGCGAGG
>DASTOI010000134.1:0-5669 GCA_035762585.1 Myxococcota bacterium | reverse complement strand
GCTCGACCCGCTCTCGGCCGTGATGATCCTCGTCGTCACCGGCGTCGGCTCGCTCATCCACATCTACTCGATCGGGTACATGGATGACGACCATCGCGAGGATCGCGGCTACGCGCGCTTCTTCTGTTACTTGAACCTATTCACGTTCTCGATGCTGATGCTGGTGCTCGGGGACAATCTGCTCTTGATGTTCCTCGGCTGGGAGGGCGTCGGGCTCTGCTCCTACTTGCTGATCGGCTTCTGGTACCAGGACCGCTGGAACGCTTATTGCGGAAGCAAGGCGTTCATCGTGAACCGCATCGGCGACTTCGGCTTCCTGATCGGTCTGTTCCTGCTGTTCTGGTCGCTGAGCGATGCCGGCCAAGCGGCGATCGCATTCCGCGACATCCGCGCAGCGTTCCCGGCGATCGCAGAGCAGACCGTCCAGCTGCCGCAGTGGCTCTCGTTCCTTCCGGGCTTTCCAGAGTGGAAGCTCGCGACGCTGATCGGCCTGTGCTTCTTCGTCGGCGCGGCCGGGAAGTCGGCGCAGCTCCCGCTCTACGTGTGGCTGCCCGACGCGATGGCCGGCCCGACGCCGGTCTCCGCGTTGATCCATGCCGCGACGATGGTGACCGCGGGCGTCTACATGGTCTCGCGGATGAGCTTCCTGTACGCGGAGGCGCCCGGCGCCTCGGCGTTCATCGCGTGGACCGGAGCCATTACGGCGCTCTTCGCCGCGACGATCGCGATCGCGCAGACCGACATCAAGAAAGTGCTCGCGTACTCGACCGTCTCGCAGCTCGGCTTCATGTTCCTCGCGGCCGGCTGCGGCGCGTTCGGCGCCGCGATGTTCCACGTCGTCACGCACGCGTTCTTCAAGGCGCTGCTGTTCCTCGCCGCCGGCAGCGTGATCCTCGCGATGCACCACGAGCAGGACACCGACAAGATGGGCGGCCTGCGCAAGCTGCTGCCGATCACACACAAGGTGTTCGGCTTCGGCGTGCTCGCGATCGCCGGCTTCCCGTTCATGTCGGGCTTCTTCTCGAAGGACGAGATCCTGCTGTCCGCGCGGCTCTCGCACGTGCCGGGACACGAAGCGCTCTACGCGATCGCGCTCGGCACCGCGGGCATTACGGCGTTCTACATGGCGCGGCTCTACTTCCGCACGTTCCTCGGCGAGAGCCGCGTGTCGGCGCAGGCGCGCGCGCACGTCCACGAGCCGGCGAACACGGTGACGTATCCGCTGATCGTGCTCGCGTTGCTCGCGATCTTCGGCGGATGGATGGGGCCCTCGGCCGCTCTCAATCCCGATCCGCTGCAGCACTTCCTCGGGATCTCGGACGCGAACAGCAACAGCCTCGCGAACTTCCTCGCGCCGGTGCTCGCGAACGCGCACCACGAGGTCGACCACTGGACGGAGCAGAAGCTCGCGATCGTCTCGGTGCTCGTCGCGGCGGCGGGCGGACTGCTCGCGTTCTGGATGTACGTGCTGAAACCCGGCGTGCCGGTCGTGGTGCGCGGCGCGCTCGGCGCGCTGCACCGGCTGGTCGAGCAAAAGTATTACGTCGACGAGCTCTATGACCGCGTGCTCGTGCGCCCGCTGGTGTGGCTCTCCGATCGCGTGCTCTACCGCTTCTTCGACGCCGGCGTGATCGACGGCGCGATCGTGAACGGCTCCGCGGCGACCGTGCGCGGCGTGACGAGCCACCTGCTGAAGTACGCGCAGTCGGGCTTCGCGCAGAGCTATCTCGGCTGGACGGCGGCCGGCGCCGCGGCGCTGTTGATCTACCTCGCGCTGCAGGTGGCGTGATGCTCGAGAGTCACTTGCTCAGCGTGATCTCGTTCCTGCCGCTGGTCGCGGCGCTCGCGCTCTTGCTCGTCGACCAGGCCGCGAAACGCGCCGGCAGCGAGCTGGCCGCGCCGATCTGGAAGGCCGGCGCGCTCGGCGCGAGCCTCGTCACGTTCGTGATCTCGCTGAAGCTGTGGACCGGCTACGACACGACGCGCGCGGACTACCAGTTCGTCGAGCACGTGCCGTGGCTCCCCGGCTGGGGCGTCAACTATTTCGTCGGCGCCGACGGGATCAGCGTGCTCTTGATCCTGCTGACGACGTTCCTGCAGCCGATCGTGCTGATCGCGTCGTGGCACGAGATCAAGCAGAGCATCAAGTCGTACTTGTTCTTCATGCTCGCGCTCGAGACGGGCATGATCGCGACGTTCGCGGCGCTGAATCTCTTCCAGTTCTACGTATTCTGGGAGCTGATGCTGATCCCGATGTACTTCATCATCGGGATCTGGGGCGGCCCGCGGCGCGTGTACGCGGCGATCAAGTTCTTTCTGTTCACGATGGCCGGCTCGCTCTTGATGCTCGTCGCGATGCTGGTCGTCTACCGCCTGCACTTCGAGCAGACCGGCACGCTCACGCTCGATCTCGTCGCGCCGCCCGGCTCGACGCTGCCGGGGTTGCTCGACACGAACATCCCACTCGTAGCCGCCGAGTGGTGGCGCACGCAGCCGTGGCTGTTCGCGGCGTTCGCGCTCGCGTTCGGCATCAAGGTGCCCGTGTTCCCGTTCCACACCTGGCTGCCCGACGCGCACGTCGAAGCGCCCACCGCGGGCTCGGTGATCCTGGCCGGGGTGTTATTGAAGATGGGCACCTACGGCTTCGTGCGCTTCGCGCTGCCGCTCTTTCCGGACGCGTCGGTGCAGTTCGCGCCGCTCGTGTTCGGCCTCGGCCTGGCCGGCATCCTGTACGGCGCGCTCGTCGCGATGGTGCAGCGCGACATCAAGAAGCTGGTCGCCTACTCGTCGATCGCACACCTCGGCTTCGTGATGCTCGGGATGTTCGCGCTGAACGACGAGGGCTTGAAGGGCGCCGTGCTGCAGATGGTGAACCACGGCCTCTCGACCGGCGCGCTCTTCCTGCTCGTCGGCATGATCTACGAACGCCGCCACACGCGCGAGATCAGCGCGTTCGGCGGCATCGCGAAGCCGATGCCGGTCTACGCGGCGATGTTCGGCATCGTGACGATGTCGAGCATCGGGCTGCCCGCGCTGAACGGCTTCGTCGGTGAGTATCTGATCCTGTTAGGGACGTTCCGCGCGGCGCCGCTCGTCGGCGCGGCTGCGTGCTTCGGCGTCGTGCTCGCCGCGGTCTACATGCTGTGGATGTACCGGCGCGTCGTGTTCGGCCCGGTCGACA
Source organism: Myxococcota bacterium (assembly GCA_035762585.1). Taxonomy (GTDB): domain Bacteria; phylum Myxococcota_A; class UBA9160; order UBA9160; family UBA6930; genus VGRF01. The sequence continues at coordinate 2,488 of DASTOI010000134.1, read as the reverse complement.
ACCCCGAGAACCTCGGGCTGATCGATCTCGACCTGCGCGAGAAGCTGGTGCTCGCGGCCGTCGTGATTCCGATCGTGTGGATCGGCGTCTACCCGCAGCCGCTGCTGACGCGGCTCAGCCCGCCGGTCGGCGAGATCCTGCGCGTGATGGAGACGAAGCGCGCGCAGCTGGAGACCGCGACCGCGCGAGCGCTGCCCGCGCCGCGCGCGCGGCTCGCGGAGGCTCCGCGATGATTCCCGCGCCCGCGCTCGACATCGGTGCCGCGCAGCCGCTGCTGATCATCGCAGCCGGCGCGTTCCTGGTGCTCGCGCTCGACTTGCTCCTCGGCGCGCGCAGCGCGGCGGCCGACAAGTACCGCAAGAGCTGGACGCTCACCGTCGCGTCCGGGATCACGCTCGCGCTGGTGATCGGATTCGCGGCCAGCTCGTTCGGCGCCGGCGGCGCGCGCGAGTTCAGCCCCGAGCACCCGATGTTCCTGCTCGATCGGCTGACGAGCTTCGGCGTCGCGCTGGTCGCCGCCGGGACGCTGCTCTCCGTACTGCTGTCGACCTATTACTTGAAGGAGCTCGGCATCCAGCACGGCGAGTACTACGCGCTGATGCTGCTTGCGACCAGCGGCATGATCCTGCTGGTCGGCGCGGTCGACTTGGTCACGACGTTCCTCGGCATCGAGCTGATGAGCATCCCGATCTACGTGCTCGCCGGCTTCGATCGCAGAAAGCTGCGCAGCAACGAGTCCGCGCTGAAGTACTTCCTGGCCGGGTCGTTCGCGAGCGCGCTCTTGCTCTACGGGATGGCGCTGCTCTACGGCGCGACGGGTGAGACGAGCTACGCGGGCATCGGCCCGGCGTTCGACGGCAGCGATCCGCTCGCGGTGATCGGCCTCGGACTCGTGCTGATCGGCTTCACGTTCAAGGTCTCGGCGGTCCCGTTCCACCAGTGGACGCCCGACGTGTACGAGGGCGCGCCGGCTTCGGTCACGGCCTACATGTCGGTGACGGTGAAGGCCGCGGCGTTCATCGCGCTGGTGCGGCTCGCGCAGGCGACCTTCGGCCCGGTCGCGGGCGTGCTCAGCGACGCGCTCTGGGTGATCGCTGCCGCGACGATGATCGTCGGCAACCTGATGGCCGTGATCCAGGACAACGTGAAGCGCATGCTCGCGTACTCGAGCGTCGCGCACGCGGGCTACCTGCTGCTCGGCCTCGTCGCGGGCAGCGCCGACGGTTATCAGGCGATCCTGTTCTACCTGCTCGCCTACCTGTTCCTGAACCTCGGCGCGTTCGGCGTCGTCGTCGCGCTCACGCACCGCGGGCACGACGCGGACCGCTTCGAGGAGTACGCCGGCCTCGCGCGCCGGCGCCCGGCGCTCGCCGCGCTGATGACGCTGTTCATGATCGGGCTCGCGGGGATTCCGGGGACCGCCGGCTTCATCGCGAAATTCCGCATCTTCATGGCGGCGGTGCAGGCGGACCAAGTCCCGCTCGTCGTGCTCGCCGTGCTCGCGAGCCTGGTCTCCGTTTACTACTACCTGCGGCTGCCCGTGCTGATGTACATGCGCGAGCCCAGCGAAGCCGCCGGCCGCCTGCGCCTGACGACGCCAGAGGGCATCGCGCTCGGCGTCTGCGCGACCGCCGTGATCGTGCTCGGCGTCCTCCCCAACAACGGCCCCGAAGACGCGCTCTCCTTCCTGCGCGCGTTCGACTGGACCCGCGAATCCATCGCCGCCCTCTCCCGCTGACCCCGCCCCGACGCCGCGCAACAAGGCGAACCCGTAAGTCACCAAACCGGGGACGTTCATACTTGCCGGTGACTTGGGGGACACTCTTCGCTGCGCCCGCTCGCCGCGATTCGTCGGTTAGCTTGGCGGCCTCGCCCGCCGGTCCCCGAGGCCAATCGCATGCCCCGCATGCCTCGCCGGGACGCGCCCGGCGCACTGCACCACGTCACGCTCCGCGGCGTCGGCGGTTGCGACATCTTCGTCGACGACCTCGACCGAGATGATCTCTACCGCCGCATCCTGCTCGTTTCCCGCGAGCACCGATCGCCAATCCTCGCGTTCGCGTTCATGGGAAATCACATCCACGTCATCGTGCAGACGGGCCCGGTCCCGCTCGCAACGACGATGGCGCGCATCGCGACCGGCTACGCGCTCTACTTCAACCGCCGGCACGGCCGCGTCGGCCACCTGTTCCAGAATCGCTATCACGCCACGCCGATCGAAGACGACAATCACCTCCGCCACTCGATCCGCTACGTGCACGTCAATCCGCTCGCGGCGGGAATCCTGAGAGGCCATGTCGACGTGCTCGATGGCTACCCGTGGACGGGACACGAGCAGCTGAGCGCGGGGCGGGTGGACGGCCTGCTCGATCTGCGAGCGGCACTCGCGCCGTTCGGCGAGACGGTCGCGAAGGCTCGGCGCGAGCTTCTCTCGTTCATGCGCGCGTGGCGCCGCAACGCGCCCGAGCCGCTGAAGGCGCCGCTGGCA
>DASTOI010000133.1:0-4821 GCA_035762585.1 Myxococcota bacterium | reverse complement strand
GGCCGCCATACCGGAGGCCATCGCGTTCGCGTTTCCGCCGCCGGCGATCCCCGGCGTCGGCACGTCGGGCGGCGTCACGTTCATGCTCGAGGACCGCTCGGGCAGTGACGTCGAGTTTCTCGCTGAGAACACCCAGCGATTCGTCGCCGAGGCGCGCAAGCGGCCAGAGATCGGCTCGATCATCACGCCATTCGTCGCCGACGTCCCCCAGCTGTTCGCGAAGGTCGACCGCGACAAAGCGCTCAAGCAGGGCGTCGAGATCGAGAGCATCTATCAAACGCTCCAGACCTTCATGGGCGGGTACTTCGTCAACTACTTCAACCGCTTCGGCCGCACCTGGCAGGTGTACGTGCAGGCCGAGGGCGAATTCCGCACGCGGGCCGACCAAGTCGGGGAGTTCCGAGTGCTGAATGATGCTGGCGAAGACGTACCGCTCTCTGCGCTGGTCTCGATGGAACCAGCCACCGGTCCAGAATTCACGGTGCGCTTCAACCAGTACCGAGCGGCGCAGCTGAACGTGAGCGCGGCGCCGGGGTTTAGCTCTACGCAGGTGATGGCGGCCCTCGAGCAGGTCTTCGCGGACACGATGCCGGGCGAGATGGGCTTCGACTACAACGGCATGTCGTTCCAAGAGAAGGTGGCTCAGGAGGGAGTCAGCGCCGTCGCCATCTTCGGGCTCTCGCTGCTCGTCGTATTTCTTATCCTGGCGGCGCAGTACGAAAGCTGGTCGCTCCCCTTCAGCGTGCTACTCGGTGTGCCGATCGCCGTCTTCGGCGCGTTCCTTGCCATTTGGCTGCGTGCCTTCGAGAACAACGTCTTCGCGCAGATCGGCCTCGTCACCCTAATCGGTTTGGCGGCGAAGAACGCGATCCTGATCGTCGAGTTCGCAAAGCTCGAGTACGAGCGGGGCACGAGTGCGGCCGAGGCGGCGCTCGCCGGCGCACGACTCCGGCTGCGCCCCATCCTAATGACTGCTTTCGCCTTTATCCTCGGCGTAGTGCCGCTCGCCATATCGTCCGGATCGGGCGCCGAGGCGCGCAAGCTGCTTGGCACGACAGTTATCGGCGGCATGCTGGCGGCATCGTTGATCGCGATTTTCTTGATCCCGGTTTCGTTCACCGTGGTTGAGCGCATCGCGAGCCGCCGCGGCCACGGCGAGCCCAAGGAAGCAGGGGCGGCCGGAGCCACCCCGGTTCCCATCGCGGGAGGTCGAGAGTAGAAGCAGCATCGTTCGGCCCCACGTCCCGCGAAGCGCAAGTGCGGCAACTGCTTCGACCGATTCGGCCCCACGCGGCACGTGTACGTGCGCGCCAGGGAATTTTCGCAAACGGGCGGATCACGCGGGTGAAGGTTGAGCCACCGCGGGTCTGTCGGAGGCTCGTCTGTCCGAGCCATTCACGGCGAGCGGAACCGAAACCTCGCGAGTAGCACTCGCCACCAACACCGCATCAGCGTGTTGCTCGAGAGCCGCTCGCGCGCTGTCGGTCGCAAACCGGGCGTAGATCGCGGTCGTCGCGGTCGATCGATGATTCAGCACATGCCCAATCAGGTGGAGAGACACGCCTGATTGGGCCAGCCAGCTTCCGACGGTTCGCCGGAGGTCGTGGAGCCGCGCGTCGCGCGCGCCGGCTCTCTCACGGATCCGCCGCCACGCTTGGTCGATTGCCGGGACCGAGAGAGCTAGGCCTACCGCGCGGCCGGGGAAGACGTGAAACGCATCGGTCGGTTGGGGGAGCCGGCGCAGAATCGTCTGCGCATGCTTCGCGAGCGGGACATAGTGCACTCGACCGCTCTTCGTGACGCCAGGGCCTCGGGCCGTTCCTGGCGATGTCCAACGTGAACGGAAGCGGCGTCGTCGCGCCGTCGCTCGACGTCTTCCTCGCGAACGAGCTGCGCTCATACCGCGCCCAGCTGCTGCACGTGATGGCGCGGATTCGCTTCTGAGCCCGCTCGCGTCCTCGCCGAGCGGGAGCGCGTCGTATCGACTTCTCCCCGCCCCGCGCGTGCCGTCAGACGCAGCCGAGGCGCGCCGCCAGCCAGCGGTTCGTCGGGGCGATGACAGTCCACTGAGCTGAGCGGCCTGCGCTGGCGCATCGCCAGGAGCGCCATGCCAAGCGCCAATGCCCTCGCGAACGACCAACGCCGAGTTATCAGGTTCGTGCGCACGGTCACTCCTCCTGGTGAAACGCTCGCCAGCGGAGCACTGCGTCTGCGAGCCCGTGCTGTTCGAGCCACGCCGCGGGCCAGCTTGCGGCGCACTGCTCGCGGAGCGTGCGGATGCGCTCGATGTCCTCGCTCCTCGATCTGTGGATGATTGGCCGCGGCGCATGGATCGAGGACACGCCCGGGAACGCCTGCAGCTGAACGTGGCGGGTGTACACGCGCCAGAAGCAACGCGACGGGAGCGGGCGGGTCACTTCACGAGCGTGACTGGAACCTCGGCGAGCTGAATGACGGCCGAGGCCGTCGAGCCGACGAGCAGGCTCTTCCAACGCCCCCGCCCTCGCGTACCCATTACGATTTCGTCGCCACGCGCCTTCTTCGCTGTCGCCACGATCGCCGCGGCCGGAGCGGAAATCGCGAACGACGTGCGAAGCGGCACGCCTATGCGCGTGGCGAGGGCGCGGGCGGGAGCGAGGGCCAGCTCGGCCTGCTCTGCCTGGTGATCGCGGACCATCCGTTTGGTGACGACGCGCCCTGACGGGATCGGCGGCTGCACGTTCAGCGCGAGCAGAGCCTGATAGCCGCCCAGCTTGAAGCGGCGACACGCGTATGCGAGTGCGCGCAGGGCGCAGTCGGAACCATCGACCGGGACGATCAGCACGCTCCGCTTAGGCATCGCAGGATCTCCGTGACGACGAGGAACGTATTGCGCTGGTCATGCGTCCGGGAGTGTCGGCGTCCCAGGAACGACTCATCCAGTCGGAACCTCTGCACAACGCGCCCCGCAACTGATAGACAACCTGCGCGCGGGATGTCGGACCAGCGCACGCTCGCATTGTTGGCGCGGACCCAGAAGGCAAGGTGACGCAGCGAGACCGTTTCATGGCTCGTGCACACGGGATTCGCAGCTGCGTAGGAGACAAGACATGACTCCCCAAGAAGCCGGGAAGGGAGGGCGGCGGTTGGTCACAGTGGCGACGGACTTCTCCGCGGGAGCGGAAACCGCGCTCTCCCGCGCGCTGACTCTGCCGCTGGCGGATGGCGCAACGCTCCGCGTGCTCCACATACTCCCGAACGTCCCTAAGCGCATTCGCCCCACGGCGCACCGCGAGGCCCGCGTCGCGGGAGAGCGCTTCCTGGGCAGCGCCCGAGAGGGGGCGGGTCGCGGGCGAGAGCTTCGCTGGGATTTCGATGTCCTCGAGGGCCGCCACTTCGTCGAGATCGTGCGCGACGTGCGGAGGAGCTCGAGCGAGCTCCTCGTGCTCGGGCGCCACGGGCGCCGGCCGCTGCGCGACCTGTTTCTCGGCACGGTCGCCGATCGCGTCGTGCGGACCAGTCCGGTCCCTGTTCTCGTCGTCAACGCGAGACCAACGAGGGCATACGCGAGACCCCTCGTCGCGGTTGATTTCGAGGGAGCGAGCGAAGGGCTGCTGGACGCGTTGGAGCGCGTCCTCGGTCCGACCTGCACCACCGCGCGTGCGTTTCACGCGTTTGACGTCCCCTTCGAGAGCCTGATCGCACCGAATGCGCCGCCGCGGGGCGAGAGCGATTATCGGCGCGAGTGTCGAGAGCGAGCGCAGAGTCAGATCGGGGCACTGCTTGCGCGGCGCGGAGCATCGGCGGTGCGTTACCGAGGCGTCGTGCGCTCGGGTGATCCCCGCGACGCGATTCTTTGCGAGGCGCGGCGTTACCGCGCCGACTTGATTGCACTCGGCACACACGGCCGCCCGGGCATCGCGCACGCGCTGCTCGGAAGCGTCGCGGAGTGGGTCGTTCGCGCGGGGCCCTGCGACGTGCTCGAGGTGCGCCCGGTAGGCTTCCGTTTCGAGCTGCCATGATCGGCCCTGGGCGGCGCCCAGCGCCCGCACTCGCGGCCGATCACGCGGAGCCCGGTTGGCTCATTTGTACCGAACGATGCGCGGCGCGAGCGGCTCGCGCGTGCCGTGGCGCGTGCGCTCCTCACGCCGGCGCTTAATGCGCTCGATCACCTGCTCGCGCTTCTCGGCGATCGACTCCGCTCGCTTGGCCGGCGTCGCGCTCGAGGGCGGGAATCTTGCCTGGCGGTGGCGCTGCGCGGCGCTCGAGGGCGTGCTGTTCGCGACGCTCCCCGTCGCTTCACAAATGCTTGCGCGCGTGGCCGCCGTGGGGATGCTGGGAGCCAGCACACTCACGAGCGGTAGTTGCGAGAAGGACCGGCTCGGCGCCGGGGACGGATCATGACGTGGCACCTCGGCACGATCGCAGGCATCGCGGTGCGGATGCACGCGACGTTCCTGCTGCTGCTTGTCTTCGTGGGTTGGCAGCATTGGCTTCTCGGAAGGAATCTCGCTGCCGTCATCGATGGAGTTGGCTTCATCCTCGTTCTCTTCGGCTGCGTCGTTCTGCACGAGCTCGGTCACGCGCTGACAGCTCGGCGTTTCGGTGTCGTGACGCGCGACATCACGCTTCTGCCGATCGGTGGCGTTGCGCGGCTCGAGCGGATGCCGGAGCGGCCGATCCACGAGCTCTGGGTCGCGCTGGCGGGCCCCGCGGTGAACCTCGTCATCGCGCTAGGTCTCTATGGGATCCTCGTGTCGACCAAGGGCTTTGTGCCGGTGGGCGAGATCGACGTCGCCCGCGGCCCGTTTTTCGAGCGCCTCATGGTGGTGAACCTCGTTC
>DASTOI010000132.1:0-3081 GCA_035762585.1 Myxococcota bacterium | reverse complement strand
AGGGGCGAAGCGAGCCATGAGCCGCAGCCGCCCCCGGCCCCGCCGCGGCTGCGTTGCCCGTTACTCGACCTAGTACCTCAGACCGGGTCCCACTTCAGCTCGCGCTCGCCCCAGAACGAGTCCGTCACCTTCGCCCCGGTCTTCGCGCGCTGCTCGATCTCCTCGTACGTCCGCGTGTACCCCGTGTGCTGAATGCGCCACTTCCCGTCAGCACCCTTCACGTACACGTCCTCGTAGAACGCCGAGCCGTTCAGAGTCCAGCCCTGCTCCAGATTGATCACCGTGTCGTGCAGCGCCCAGATTCCTCGCGCGCGCGTCGGGCTCTCGAGCACGATCTCGGGCTGATGCACCGTGTGGCTCGACAGGAATTTCGGCGACGACATCGACTTCTCGAGGAACGCCATGATCTGGTCGCGGCCCGTGAAGCTGTACTTGCCGCCGCCGTACGAGCTGGTGGCGTCCTCGGCCAGCGTCTCGCGCAGCTCCGCCCACAGCTTGCGATCGACACACCGCACGTAGCGGTACTTCAGCTGCTTGATCTCTTCGAGCGCCTGCAGATCGATCGGCATCGAGATGTCTCCCTAATGGATGGATGTGCGCCAGCGCACCGCGACCGGCGAGCCTTCCGCGACGAACGCCGAGCACGGCGCGGCGGCGAGCGCCTCGGCGTCAGCGTCGCCGTAGAGCGCGCGCACGTCCGCGTCGAGCTTCGCCTCGCGCGCGCGCCACACGCGCCAGCGCGGATGCTCGACGCGGTACTCGAATGCGCGCGCGCCCGGGCGCGCCGTGTAACCCCAATAATGCTCGGAGATGAACGTCTCCTCGGCGTCGTCGGCCGGCGTGAACGGCTCGCCGTCGGTCGCAACGCGCAGGCCCTCCCATACGCCGCCGCGCCGCCACTCGTACGCGAGCTCGGGCGCCGCATCGCGATGCCGCATCGGGAGCGCTACGTAGCGCTCGGCGTACAGCGTGTTCGCGAGTGTGCGCACGAGCGGCTTCGCCACGAGCTCGCGCACGAACACGACGCCGCGGCGGACTCCGCCTGAGTGCTCGCGGCGTACGTAGAAGCGCAGGTTCACTTCGTCGAACGCCGAGTGACCGAGCGCGGGGATGCCGGCCACGCGCGACTTCAGGAACTGGAAGCCGACGAGGGAGATCAGCGTGCGGCCGCGGAACGCGTCGAGCGTGCAGCCGGCCGGCACGAGCGGAGCGAGCACGCGCGGGTCGATCTCCCAGCTCAGCATCGCGAGCATCCGCCACTCGGCGCGTAACAACACAGGCGCGAGTGCTGAATCCCGGCCCGGCACCTAGTTCTCCACCGCGGGCAGCACTTCGGCGATCGCGCGCGCGGTCTGCTCTTGCAGGTCGCGCGTGCCGCGCGCGAGCGGCAGCAGCACGAACTTCGAGACGCCGCCCGCGACGTACTGCTGGATGCGCGCGACGAGATCCGCGGGCTTGCCCACCACGATCTGGGATTCGGTTCCCGGGGCGCGTGCGCTCGCGCGCGCCGCGAAGCGCTGGACGAGCGGGTCGTCCGCGTCGCCGAAGCGGAACGGCAGCGTCGCGCCGTAGTGATCGGCGTCGATCGAGCGCCCGAGCCGCGCGCACTCGGCGCGGATCGCGGCGACCACGCCCGCGACCTCGCCCGGCGGCATCAGGCCGCCGAGCCAGCCGGTGCCGATGCGCGCGGTTCGGCGAATCGCGGCCGGGCTGTGGCCGCCGATCCAGAGCGGCAGCGGCTGCTGCACGGGCAGCGGCGCGATGCGCGCTCCCTGATAAGTGAAGTGCGCGCCCGCGAAGTCGACGGCCTCGCCGCTCCAGAGCCGCGCCATGATCTCGAGCATCTCGTCGGAGCGCTTGCCGCGCGAGGCGGGATCGCGGCCGGTGGCCTTCCAGGTTGGGTCGCCTTCGAAGCCGACGCCGAATACGGGCAGGAGCCTCCCGTCCGACAGGAAGTCGATCGTCGCGCACTCCTTCGCGAGCACGAGCGGATCGCGGTACGCGACGACCACCGCGTTCATGCCGAACTTGATTCGCGTAGTCGCGCCGGCGAGCGACGCCATCGCCGCCATCGGCTCGAGCTGAGCGTCCTCGCCGACGAGCCGGTCGGTCTGCCAGAGCGAGTCGACGCCGCCCGCCTCGCACTGCTCGGCGAACGCGAAGTAATCGCGCGCGCGATCGAAGCCGAACGCGGCGACGCCGATGCCACAGCGGATCTTCGCGGCTCGCATGGCGGCGCAGCATAGAGCGGCCGGCCTAGACTGCGGACCCGCTGACGGGAGGGAGCCACCGAACTGGTTGCGGAGCGCCGAGAGCCGTCGCTCTAGCAAGCGGCCCAGCGGGCGGAGCCCGCAGGCCGCGCGCAGTGAGGCGGAGTCTTCGGAGCCGAACGGAGTCGGAAAAGCATGGGCAAGTACAGGCGCGCGGAGCTGCTGGAAGCGTTCGAGGACTACAAGCGACGCCGCGACGTCGCATCGCAGACGGGCGACTGGAACGTGTGGGCGGACTGTTTCGCCGAAGACGCTCATTACATCGAGCACGCGTACGGCGAGCTGCACGGGCGCGAGGCGATCCGCGCATGGATCTGCGATGTGATGGCACCGTTTCCGACGATGACGTTCCCGATCACTTGGCTCGCCGTGGACGAAGACAGCGGCGCGATCGTGTGGGAGGTGCGGAATGCGTTTCCCGAGCCGTTCCAGCCGAATGGCGAGCCGTACTCGTTCCCGAACTGGTCGCGGCTCGTGTACGCGGGTGGGCTGAAATGGAAGTCCGAGGAGGACGTCTACAACCCGGCGCGCGATTCGGCGCGCACGTTCAAGGCGTGGATCGAGGCCGGCGGGAAGACACGCACTGGGGAGCGCGTGAAGATGAAGCACCGGTAGGTGGTTTCGAAGCACCTCGTGCGCGCGAGCGAGGGCGCGCGCCGGGGCGGAGGGGTCGCGACTCCGGTCCTCGGCATGGCGGCATGCGGAGTTGGGTGGAGGCGACGCGTGGCACTTGGGCGTCGCTGAGCGCGGCGCGACCGTGAATTCGGGGCCACAGCGGCGTGCGGCTTTCGAGTCGTCAACCGGCCCTCGC
>DASTOI010000131.1:0-3224 GCA_035762585.1 Myxococcota bacterium | reverse complement strand
CTCGACGCCGGAGGAGGAAGCCTTCCTCAGGGAGACGGGCGAAAGATTCGGGCAAGGCTGAGGAGACACTGCTAGCGCGGGGCGCCGTTGGCCGGCAGCGCGGACCCGTTCCCGGCCTCGGCCACGAGGCTCGCCAGCAAGCGATGCATGGGGCTCTGGCTGATCTGCACCCATCCGCGGCGCGGCTGGTCGAGGTCGACGATCAGCCAGATCACGAGCCACACCGCGAACGCGAGCAGGTGGAGATCGCGCCGCCCGCGCATGCCGTTGGAGCCGTATGTCGCGCTGGCCACCGTGAGCGCGAGCAGCGAGAGGCCGGCGAGCACGTAGAGGACCGTCTCGGGCACGCGGTTGGCGCGGACGTTCACGCGCTCTTCCTGGATGTCGATGACCTCGTTCAGCGAAGCGATGTAGAGCGCGCCGTGCGGATCGCGGCGCGCTTCGCTGGCCGCGATCGCGCGTTCCCACAGCTCGCGCTGAACGCGCTGATCGGACCCGAGCAGCGAGGCCTCGAGCGGCGACGAACGAGGGAGATCACCCCGACGCACGCGCCCTTCGACGTAGCCTCGGAACAGCTCCGCGCTCTCGGCCGCATACGGCTGCGGTAGGAGTCGGCGCGCAGCGCCGCCGTGCCGATCGCATTCGCCTCGGCAGCGACGAGCTCCTTGCGCGCGTCGAAGCGCGAGACGGCCATCGAGACCGTGAACGCGAGCAGGAGCCCGAGCAGGGCGATCAGCGCGGAGACCTTCCTCGGTCGGGACGGGTGGCGCGTCGGCGCTCCGCTTGCGGACGCCGTGGCGGTGGCCAATCCAAACGGCGAGCTGCATCGCCGCGAGCAGCAGACCGAGCGCAAGCCACGCGTGGTCGTCGATCACGGCGCGCTACCCGCGCAGCGCCTTCGCCATCTGCTCCAGCGCGCGAGCGAGGATCGCGCGCGAGGTTGCGAAGTTGAGGCGGACGAAGCCTTCGCCGGGCGGGCCGAAGTTCGGGCCTTCGCTGAGCGCGACCTTGGCGTGCTTCAGGAAGAACTCGTGCGGCGCCTCTGCGAGCTTCAGCGCGCGGCAATCGAGCCACGCGAGGTAGGTGGCCTCGGGCGCGTGGTGCACGATGCCCGGCAGCTCGCGCTTCACGAAGTCGGCGACGAAGTCGCGGTTCGCGCGCAGATAGGCGAGCGCGTCCGCGAGCCAGGCATCGCCGTGCGTCCAGGCGGCTTCGGTCGCGAGGATGCCGGGGCCGTTCAGGCCGCCGCGCAGATGGCGCGGGAACTCGTTGAAGCGCCGCTTCAGCTCGGCGCTGCCGAAGATCGCGACCGCGCAGCGCAGGCCGGCGATGTTGAATGCCTTCGATGCGGCGTAGAGGGTGATCGTGCGAGCGGCCGCGTCCTCGCTCAGCGACGCGAACGGGATGTGTTTGTTGGGGGCGAACACGAGATCCGCGTGGATCTCGTCGCTGATCACGGTGAGCGCGTGCTCGCGCGCGATCGCCGCGAGGGCCTCGAGCTCGTCGCGCCGGAACGAGCGGCCCGTCGGATTCTGCGGGTTGCAGAGCAATAACAGCTTCGCCTGCTTCGCCTTCGCGCGCAGATCGCCCTGGTCGAGCGCGTAGCCGTCCGGGCCGCGCCGCATCTCGTTCGCGAGCAGCGTGCGGCCGTGCTCGCGGATCACGTGCAGGAACGGCGGATAGATCGGCGTCTGCGTGATCACCCCGTCGCCCGGCTGCGTGAGCTGCACGAGCGCCACGTGCATCGCCTGCACGACCTCGCTGACGAGCTCGACCTGGCTGCGCGAGAACGCGTAGCCGAAGCGCTCGCGCATGCGCGCGGCGGCGAGGTCGGGAATGCGCGTCGGGCGCGGGTGCAGCGGGTAGCCGAGGTCGCCCACCGTGAGCGCGCGCGCGAGCCGGCGGCGGATCGGCGCCGCGACCTCGAAGTCCATGTCGGCGACCCAGAGCGGCAGCGCCTCGGGGCCGTACTGCTGCCACTTCTCGCCGCTGCGCGCGCGCAGCACGGGCTCGGTCAGCGCGTCGAACGCGGGCGGCGGATTGCGTAGCGCGAGCTCGATGCGCGCGAGCGCGGACTCGCGCTCCCCCGGCGCCGGAAGCGGCTCGCGCAGCCCCGCGCGTGCCGCGTAGCCGGCGAGGTCGCGCCGCAGCTCGGCGAGCGCGAAGTCGATCGCGTCGAGCTCGAGCGGAATCGGCGTGATCTCGTCGCGCCCGTCCGGATCGGCGTGCCAGTGCGCGCCCTCGACGAAGCAGTCGAAGCGGAACAGCTCGGCGCCATCGGAGGTGCGCTTCGCGCGCAGCGTCGGCCCGCCCGAGGCGCCCGCCGTCCGGTGGTCCACCTCGAGCGCGAGCGGGCCGAGCAGTTCGCGGGCGGCAGCGTCCATCGCGGCAACATACCCGCGCGAGCGCCCGAACAATGCGGGCGAAATCGCGCGCGCCATCGCCGCCTCGTCCAGGCCACCGCCGAGGAACGCTGCGATGCGGGCGCATGCGGACGCCGGCGAGCGCACGAGCTGCGCCGTCTCGACGCGCACCACCGCGCAGTTATGCCGAGCTGCCAGCTGGGCGAGAGCGTCCTCCAGCTGCATCGCGTAGACCTGTGCGAGGCGTTCAGGCGCGATGACACCGTCTGGGGTCTGACCCCTTTCTGTGTCATTGCGCGTTTTGCGGTCGAGCATGGCCGCTTGGGATGCGACGACGTCCGGCAGCGGCCGCTCGGCGACGAGCACGCGCAGCGGCACGTCCTCCGGCAGGGAGCCCAGGAGCGCGTGGATCACCTTGACCGCGCGCCCGCGCGCGGCGCGGATCAGCTCGGCGGCGCGCGGGTCGCTGCCGAGCCGGCGCACGAGCGCGTGCTCGAAGTAGCCGCGCGGGTTGCTCGCGTCGGGCGGGCGCGCGCCGTCGCTGAGGGCGGCGATCCCACCCGCGTCCAGCACCTGCATCAGCAGCGAGGTGCCAGAGCGCGGGACGCCCGAGACAATCGTCACGAAGCCGCGTTCGGTGCGAGCCATCGCGCCTAAGGTGCCGCAATCACTGCGAAACTGGGCTGCCGGCGAAAATGGGTGCCGCTAGTGTGTGCCGATTCCAAGAACGCTCAGGAACTCCGCGACGCCATGTCCGCCCGCGCGACGATCGACCCCGAGAAGCTGCCCAAGCACTTCGATTCGCCCGAGGCGGAGAAGCGCTGGGACGCGCATTGGCAGCGGCTCGGCGTCTACCGCTGG
>DASTOI010000130.1:0-11921 GCA_035762585.1 Myxococcota bacterium | reverse complement strand
TCGCGTAGCCGCCGGCGTCCTGCGCGTCGCCGGCGTCGAGCTCGAGCTTCACGAAGCGCGCGCCGAGCGATTCGATCTGCTCGGCCGCGGCCGCGCGCGTGTCGTAGGCCTCGACGACGCCGCCGAGCCGCTTCGCGGTCGCGATCGCCTGCAAGCCCGCGACGCCGGCGCCGATCACGAACACGCGCGCCGACGTGATCGTGCCGGCGGCGGTGACGAGCATCGGGAACAGCTTCGGCAGCCGCAGCGCGGCGAGCAGCACCGCGCGATAGCCGGCGATCGTCGCCTGCGAGGACAGCACGTCCATCGACTGCGCGCGCGTGATGCGCGGCAGCAGCTCGAGCGCGAACGCGCTCAGGCCTTGGCGCGCGAGCGCGGCGGCGCGCTGCGGGTCGTCGAGCGGGCGCATCAGCGCGATCACCGCCGCGCCGCCCTTGATGCGAGCGATCTCCGCATCGCTCGGCGCCTGCACCTTCAGCACGAGATCCGCGGCCGCGAGCGCGCCGGCCTCGAGCTTCGCGCCGGCGGCGGCGTAGCTCGCATCGTCGAAGCCGGCGGCGAGGCCCGCGCTCGGCTCGACGCGCAGATCGAGCCCGAGCTTCGCGAGCGCCTTCACGCCGTCCGGCGCGAGCGCGACGCGGCGCTCGCCTGCCGCAGTTTCTTTCGGGACGGCGACGATCATGCGGGCGCGCAGCATAGGGTGTCGGAATGAAAGTTCGAGGCGTTGATGGGGCCCTCTCGTTCGCCAGAATGCGCCGTTCCGTTGTTGTGAGGAGAGTCACCGTGCCGTCCCCCCGCGTGATCCACAAGAAGACTGGGAACTTCCTGGAGGACTTCCGGCCGGGGCAGATCTTCCGCCACAAGCTCGGCAAGACCGTGACCGAGGGCCTGTTCACGACCTTCACCGAGTTCGCGATGACGACGAGCCCGCTCGCGAAGAACGCCCGTTACGCGCGGGCCTACGGCTTCGACGGCCTCGTCGTGCCGCCCGGCCTCGCGATGCTCGTCGCGTTCTCGCAGACCGTGGAGGACGTCAGCGAGAACGCGCGCGCGAACCTCGAATACATCGACATGCGCTTCGGCGCGCCGGTCTACGTCGGCGACACGCTCGAAGTCACGACCAAGGTGCTCGGGATCAAGACCAGCGCGTCGCGCCCGAACCTCGGCGTCGTGCACGTGCAGAGCACCGCGCGCAAGAACGCCGGCGAGCGCGGCGAGGCGGTCGTGATGACCTGGCAGCGCAAGGTGCAGGTCTACAAGCAGGACGATGCGGCGAAAGTGAGCGAAGGCGACGTCGCGCCGGATGCGATCGCGTGCGAGCTCTGGCTGCCGCCGTACGAGCCGTCGAAGCGCGACTACAAGGCGCTCGCGCACCTCTCGAACGTGGACACTTATTGGGAAGATTTCGAGCCCGGCACGCGCATCGAGCACTCGCGCGGCCGCACGATGACGAGCGAGCACATCCACCTGACCGCGATCCTCGACAACACGAGCCAGGTGCACTGCAACCAGCACATGATCGACCTGAACCCCGAGCAGTACGTCGGCGGCCAGCTGATCATCTTCGGCGGCATCCCGTTCGTGTTGTGCCTCGGCCTCTCGTGCCCGGACATCGCCGACAACGCGCTCGGCGATCTCACCTACAAGACCGGCAAGCACACCGCGCCGCTGTTCGCCGGCGACACCGTATTCGCAGCGACCGAGATCCTCGGCAAGCGCGACCTATCAGGCCGCTCCGATCTCGGCGTGCTCGAGACGCGCCTGTTCGGCTACAAGCCGAAGGCGAAGCAAAGCACGGAGCGCGTGCAGATCTTCGAGCTGGATCGCGAGATCGTGGTGAAGAGGCGGAGTCACTACGCGTGATCAGAGGCCGCGCTGACGCAGCGGCGCGACCTCGGCGAGCGCCGCAAAGTCGCGATCGCGGTGCAGCACGACGAGATCGTTGCGGAGCGCGCACGCGGCAATCAGGCAGTCGACGGAAGATCGCACCGTCAGACCGGCCCGGCGTGCTGAGCGGTAGAGCGCAGCGGCTTCCAAGACGACGGCTTCGTGAAGCGGCGACTCCACGCACGGCAGCGCGAGCATCGCGTCACGGGCGATTCGGAAGGCGCGCTCGTCCCGGAAGCCCTGCAGCACTTCTTGCACCACCGGAAGGCAGGTAACGACGTCTCCGAGCTCGACCTCCGCTTCGAGATCCAGCGGCCGAACGCGTCGGAAGACATCGATCCAGATCGACGAGTCGACCAACGTCACGCGCGCTTGCGCCGGGCCGGCCGGCGGCGGCCGTCGCGCCGCATTTCTGCGAGGTCACCCTCCCAAAGGCCGGATCCACGGAGCTCGAGAATCCGCCGAGCCTTGGCGCGGCGGACGAAATCCTCGAGTGCCCTCTCCACGGCGCGGGAGTAGGTCTTCTCACCGGAGAGGCGGGTGGCCTCCTCCAGCAGATCTTCGCGAAGCACAAGATTTGTGCGTTTCATACACACACGCTAGCGCCGGACTTCCAGGACGCGATGCAGATCTCAGGCAAGCCCCTTCACGCTCTCCGGGAGCTCGTCGGCCACGCGCACGATCGGGATCCCGGTCTGCGTGTTCTCGTGCATCTCCTGATGCGCGCGCGGGAGATCCTTCCACGCGTAGATCTCCTTGTGCACGGTCGGCTTGAACACGCGGCCGTAGAGCGCGGTCGCGGCGGCGCAGCCTTCGACGGTCTCGTAGTGCGTGTGGTCGATCGTCACCTGCTTCACGCTCATTAGGGTCGAGTTGTATTCGACGACCTGAGAGAGCTGCCAGCCGGCGCTGACGTTCACGCCCTGGCGCGCGGAGACCGCGAGGCCCGCCGCGAACACCGGGCCGCGCAACATGTCGCAGACGAGATGCATCTGCTCGCCGCCCGTGAGCTTGCGGCAGTGCGCGGTGAACGCCTTCACGTCGTCCTTGCCCTTGAAGCGGTTGAACTGCTTCTGGTCGATGCCGGTGATGCCCTGCTTCTCGAGCGCGGCGCGGCGTTCCGGGCTGCCCGAGCAGAAGAACGTGCGGTGGCCCTCTGCGTGCGCGAGCTGGAGGAAGAGCTCGGAGACGCCGCCGCCGAAGCCGAGCACGTTCACGAGCGCGCGCCGCTCGTACGGGACCTTCAGGCGGTAGATCCCGAGCGCGCGCCGCCAGAGGTGGTACGCGGTCGGCGCGCGCAGCGGCAGCGCGGCGATCTCCCAGAGCGAGAGCCCGCAGTCGAGCGGCGCCTTGATCAGTTGCCATTCCCCAACAACTGCTTCCTTCGCGTACCAGCCGATCGAGCCGTCCGCGTCGTAGGCCCAGATGCGGGTCGGGAAGCCGTACGGATCCGGGCCGCCGTTGCAGTGCGTGATCACGACGTCGCCCGGCGCGAAGCGCGTGACATTCGCGCCAACGGCGAGCACCTCGGCGGTGGCGCTGTTGCCCGGGTAGATCTTCCCGCCGCGTGTCTCGGCCGGGTTGCCGGTATCCGCCGTCGAGGCGTGATCGATGTTGTGCTCGGCCGAGACCGCGAGGATGCGCACGTGGACGTCGCTCGCGCCGAGCGGCCGCAGCTCCACGCTGTCGAGCGCGAGCACGCGCGAAACGTCCATCTTCGCGGCGTCGCCGCCCGCGCGGGCTTTCTCGGCGGCGACGGCGGACGCAGAGATCGAATACGCGGGCACGGACGGCATCGCGGCTCCTCGGGCGAAAGGCGCGCAGCTTAACCCGAGGCGCGCGGGCGATCCGGGGATGCGAGCGCTCGAGACGCGATCGACCCCGAGAGCACGGGCTCTCGGGGCCGATCGTCGAATCAGTGCTCAGGCGCGCCGCGGACGACGCGCGAGTGCCGCGCCTCCGGCGGCGACGCTCAGTAGCGCGAGCATCGCGGGCTCCGGCACCGCGAACGTGATCACCACGTGCGGGATGATCGCGTCGCCATTGAACTCCCCGTCGAGCGCGGTGCCGCCGATCAACGAAAGCGCTCCTGCGCCGGTGACGTTCAGCACGAGCGTTCCGATCGTGAAAGGCGCTGCGTTGCCGTTCGATGCATCGCCCGCCGTGAAGAGGACCTGCGCGCCGGTCGCCGTGCCGGCGAGGCAGCCGCCCTGGCCCGAGTCGCAAGTGAAGCTGACGATCGAGACGCCGCCGCTCGCCTCCAGCACGACGTCCTGGACCTCGAACGTGAGGCCGCCCGCCGCCGAGGTCGGGTCGGCCCACAGATGGAGCGTGATGTCGCCGCCCGGAACCGGGAGCGAAGCCACGCTCTCGATTCCATCGTCGGCCGGGCTATGGAAGAACGTGACTGGAATTGGCGTCGCGGCGGCGCCGCTCGTGAGCGCGACGAGGCTCAGCGACCCGATCAGTGACAGTGCCCAGCGCCGCATGGCGGCCTCCCCTGCGCGATTGAGCGCGTCGGGGAGGTGGGCGCGAGCCTCAGCGCGTGGCGTCTCGCGGCCGCAGTTTCAGAGCTTCATCAGAAATGGGCAGCGGGCGCGCGCCGGCCGCGGCCGCGAGGCGGGAGTCGCTCACGGTAGGGCGGGCATGCAGGCTTGCTGCACTCCCGGTGGCAGACCGAGGCTCGCGCGCTGAATCAGCGTCCCGTCGAGACCGCTGCACCGGAAGACGGGGTCCCCGGTCGCTCCGCCATTTACGTCGCACTTGTTGGGCGCGGGCAGCGCGCCGACGCCGGCGGGGTACGGCGCCAGGCCGAGGGCCGCCCGCTTCGCGAGCGTGCCGTCGAGCCCGGTAACGCGGCCGTCCGCGTTGACGTCTCCGCACTGGCAGGCATCTCCGCTGGCGTCGAGCGCCGAGCCCGGTCCGACTCCCCCGACGTTCTGCTGTCCCGAATTCGGCTCGAACACGCAATTGTCGACGAGGTCGCAGACGCCGTCCGAGTCGAGATCGGTGTCGCCGGCGCAGTTCGTCGGCGGCGCTTCGAGCCAGCGCTGATCGCCGAGGAAGCCCCAGAGCACGACGTTGCCGAGCGTGAGCGGGCCGGTCATGTGGACGAAGCCGCTCTGCGCGTCGTAAGTGCTCGCGGCGGGCGAGCCGAAGGCGCCCGCGCCGCACGCGGCCCCGGCGATCTGGCTGAATGCGTTGGAGCAGAACAGCTTCTGCCCTGCCCCGTTCGTCTCGAAGCCGGCGGTCGTGCCGGGGATGCCGCCCGGGATCAGCGGGCTCGTCCACGGGCCGCCGTTCGTGTCGGCGTTCAGGTCGAACGGGCCGTTCGCGAGCGTGCCGCGCGCGACGGACGACACGATCGCGCCGGTCGCGACGTCGACCGTAATGACCCACTCGCCGATGCCGCCGGTCGTCGACGGCCCGAACTGCAGCGCGAGCAGGCGCGCGACCTCGCTGCCGGGGATCGTCACGGTGCCGAGCGTGCCGTTCGAGCTCCAGATGCCGCGCAGCCGCACGGTGCCGAGGTCGCCCAACAAGAGCGCGCGCGGATCGGGGCCGAGGATGCCCGGCTCTGGGTCGAGCTCGACGTCGACGTGGATCGCGCGCTGCGTCGCGTCGCTGGTGTCGAACGTCTTGGGCAGCGCCTTCACCATCAGGCCCTCGTAGCCGTCGGTAAAGCGGACACCGAAGGCGACCATGTTGGCCGCTGCCGCGTCGCGCTCCAGGCGAACGCCGCTGACGGTGCGCCCCTCGAGCACGTCGTTCACCTGCACGATCTTCTGTAGGCGTCCGGTGAGGTTCGTGTAGATGCCGCTTCCGCCGGCGCTCGTCCCGACGAACGTGACCGCGCCCTCGTCGTTGGAGACGTCGTCGAAGAAGCCGCTGAAGTTTCCGCTGCCGCCGGGCACCGGGGTCGTCGTGTCGGCGATCCGGGTGAGCTCGCCGTCGACGTAGTGGTAGATCCCGTTCTGACCGCCCGTCGTCGTGGCGTGGAAAGCCGCGCTCTGCGCGGCGATCGGGCCGATCGAATTGACCGGACCCATCGCGAAGGGGAACACGGTGCTGGCATCGATCACGATGCTGAGCGGATCCCAGCTGAGGCCCAGCGGGCCCGCGACGACCGACGTGTGGAGCAAGACGCGCTCGCCCGTCGTGGTGATCGCAGCCCCGTAGAAGTTCAGCCGATTCGGATCCTCCGGATCGGTGGCGCCGTCCATGCGGTCGAGCGACTGGATGGTCTTCCCGTCGACGACGAGCCCGGGCGTGGCCCACACGGACGCCGTGACGGCGCCGAACGGGTCCGTGCACCACGATGCCCAGTGGCGCACGAAGCTGCCGTCGAAGATCCCCGACGAGAAGCAGTTCCAGTTTCCAACGCTCGCGTCGTGGCAGCGATTGAAGCCGGCGATCGTTCCGCCCAGCCCGGGAATTGGGTCTCCCTCGGAGACGACGATCGACTCGTTGAAGCCCAGCATGCTCCAGTCGTAGAAGCGCAGCGATTCCTGCCCCGCCGGCGAAGACAACCCGGTCCCTCGACTCCACGGCCGGAGCCCGCCCTTCTTGACGTGCCACGGCGAGATGAAGATGGAGCCGAACGGTGTCGGGACGACGAGGAGGGTGTCCCACGAGAGGTCCGGCCGAATCTCGGTGTAGTAGCCGGTGTTATTGAAGATTCCGAAGTACGCGAGGTTCGGGCCGGCGCGCTCGAGGTCGCCCATCAGCATCCCGAACGGTTGCGCCGGCAATCCGACGAGCAGCGCGAGCAGCGCGGGGCCTGGGTCGTAGCCGGTGATCGCATCGATCTCCTCGTTCGTCGTGTTCTGGATGTCGAGCCGGTTCCACGCGACGGCGACCGCGATCGGCGCGGGCCACACCTGCAGGACGTCGTCCTGTCCGCCGCGCGCAATCCGTGTCGGCGAGGTGTTATCGAGCGAGACGTAGATGACGTCGGCCGAGTCGAGCGTGCCGATCGTGCCGCCGTCCTTCACCGCGAGCGCGTCGATGTTGTCGCCGGCGACGAGGCCGAGCTGCGCGGCGGTCGCGAACACGACGGGCGCAGTGCCCTGCGTCCAGTCGGCGACGTAGTGAATGTCGGACGCCGCCTTCACGCCGCCGCGCGCGACCGTGTAGTAGATCGCCGGCTTCGAGCTGGCCGGGAACGAGAGCCCGTCGATTTCCGATTGCCCAGGCGCCGAGCCCGCGCCCGGCGTCAGCTTGTGATTCGGTGCGTCGGACGCGAGGAACGGCCCGATCGTGCGGCCGTTGCGCAGGATCAGCAGGTTGAACTTGTCCCCCGCAGCGCCGTTCAGGTTCCGCTGCGTCGTAACAACCTGCCCGGCGCCGAGCGTCGCGCGCGAGACCGAGAACTGGAGGCTCACGTAGAAGTTCGGGAGCGCGACCGGCCGCAGGATGTCCTTGCCGTAGCTGAAGCCGTCGAGCTCGTCGCTGCCGAGGCCGAGGTTCGACGCGAAGATGATCGGCCCGCCGCCGGTCTGATCGATCACGTCGCTCGATCCGTAACGGAGCCCCAACACCTCGGGCGAGGTCGGATCGACGGAGAAATCGTGCGCGCGCGCCGCCTGCGCGAGCAAGAGCAGGAGCGAGGCGGCGAAGAAAGCGAGCGGTAAGTACGCGCGCGGCATGGGTGGCCTCCCGGTTTGCTGGCGTTCGGCCACCCAGGGTCCCGCGCTTTCGGCGCGACGAATCTGAGATTTCGCTGAAAGCCGTGCGTCGGGCCCGCCGCCGCGCCGACCCACCGCGAGGCGCCTCGAACTCGTTGCTCGCGCGCTCGCCACTCCATACCGTGTGCGCCTTTCTGGCGAGGGGCGATGCGCTTCTACGAGTACGAGTCGAAGGCGCTGTTCATGAAGCGCGGGATGCCCCTCGGGCGCGGCAAGGTCGTGCGCAGCGCGGCCGAGGCGGCCGCGGCCGCGAAGGAGATCGGCGGCCCGGTCGTCGTGAAGAGCCAGGTGCTCTCCGGCGGGCGCATGAAGGCCGGCGCGGTACAGTTCGCCGACACGCCGGAAGAGGCCGCCGCGAAGTACGAGCACGTGCTGCCGATCGTCGTGAAGGGCGAGCGCGCGCGCTGCGTGCTCGTCGAGGAGAAGTCGCCGGTCGCGCAGGAGTTCTTCGCATCGGTCACCTGGGACGGGCGCGCGAAGAAGCCGGTGCTGTTGTTCTCCGACATGGGCGGCATCGACATCGAGGAAGTCGCCGAGAAGCACCCCGCTCACCTCTCGCGCACGCACTTCTCGTCGATCCTGCCGCTCAGCGAGCGCATCGCGAAGGAGGCGATCAGCGCGGTCGGCGTCACCGGCGACGATCTGAACGCGCTGATCCCGATCGTCTACCGGCTGATGCAGCTCTTCCTCGAGTTCGATCTCACGCTCGCCGAGATCAATCCGCTCGCGAAGCTCACGAACGGCAAGTTCATCGTGCTCGACGGCCATGTCGATCTCGAGGCCGAGGCGCGCGGCGTGCACAAGGCGCTGCTCCAGGAATTGGGGATCGGCGACGACGAGACGCGCCTCGCGCGTCCGCCGACGAAGTTCGAGCTCGAGGGCGCGCGCGTGAACGCGGCGGACCACCGCGGCGTCGCCGGCAATGTGGTCGAGTTCGACGGAAATCTCGGGCTCATCATTGGCGCCGGCGGCGGCTCGCTGACGCTGTTCGACGCGGTCCGCAAGCACGGCGGCAAGCCCGCCAATTACTGCGAGATCGGCGGCAACCCGAGCGTCGCGAAGGCGAAGAACCTGACGAAGCTGATCCTCTCGAAGCCCGGCGTCGAGAAGATCGCGGTGATGATGAACGTCGTGTCGAACACGCGCGTCGACATCGTCGCGCGCGGCGTGATCAAGGGCTGCCTCGAGGCCGGCAAGAAGCCGAGCGACGTGATCGCGATCTTCCGCATCCCCGGCTCATGGGAAGAGGAAGGCTTCAAGATCCTGAAGAAGTACGGCGTCGACTACTGCGATCGCAGCGTGTCGATGTACGAGGCTGCCGGTCGGGCCGTCGCCAAGATGAAGAGCGCGCGCTGATGTCGATTCTGATCACGAAGGACACGACGTTCATCATCCAGGGCATTACGGGCCGCGAGGCCGTCAACCTCACGCGCGAGAACCTCGCGTACGGCGCGAAGATCATCGGCGGCGTGACGCCGGGGCGCGCGGGGCGCGACATCTACGGCGTGCCGGTCTACGACACGGTGCGCGAGATCGTCGTGAAGCACGGCCAGCCCGACGGCTCGATCGTCTCGGTGCCGCCGCGCTTCACGCGCGACGCGGTGTTCGAGGCGCTCGAGAACGGCATCAAGCTGGTGGTAGTCGTTACTGAGAACATCCCGCGCAGAGAAGTCGCGCAGATGGTCGAGCTCGCAGCGCTGCGCGGCGCGCGGATCATCGGCCCGAACTGCTTGGGAATGATCTCGCCGGGCGAAGCGAAGATGGGCGGCGTCGGCGGGCCCGCCGCGAACACGCGCCAGGCCTACACGAAGGGCCCGATCGGCGTGATGTCGCGCAGCGGCGGCATGACGACCGAGATCGCGTCGACGCTGACCGCCGCGGGCCTCGGCCAGAGCACCTGCGTCTCGATCGGCGGCGACGCGATCGTCGGCACGACTTACGCCGAGCTGATGCCGCTGTTCGAGGCCGACCCCGAGACGAAGGCGATCGCGATCTACTCGGAGCCCGGCGGCCGCATGGAGGCCGAGCTCGCGGAGTGGGTCGCCCGTAACAAATCGCGCCTGCCGATCGTCGCCTTCATGGCGGGCCGCTTCATGGACGAGATGAAGGGCATGCGCTTCGGCCACGCCGGCACGATCGTCGAAGGCAAGGAAGACACGACCGCCGAGAAGATCGCGCGCATGGAAGCCGCGGGGATCTCGGTCGCCGAACGCATCGAAGAGATCCCCGGCCTCTTGCGCAAGCGGCTCGGGGCGATCGGAGTGGCCGTCTAATGCCCGGGCTGTTCATCGACGTGCGAGTCGACGCGAGCGTCGCCAAGGACGCCGCGCTCGCGAAGAAGCTCTCCGACGTCTGCGCGGTCGACATCTTCGACCAGAACGCCGACGGCTCGCTGAAGATCGTCGAGGAGAACCTCGACGAGTGCGTGCTGTGCGACCTGTGCATCCAGGCCGCGCCGCCGGAGACGGTTCGGGTCATCAAGCTCTACGAGTAGAAGCGCCGCTCGGCAGCGCTGCGATCCCGCCCGAAGGACGTGGCCGATCGCCCCGCGCGCGAACAAAGCCCGCGTGCTCGGTGCTATGGACGACGCCCCGTGTCAGGTGTCAGGGTGGAGGGCCGCCAATCGCTCGGAGGAGGGTCATGTCGAGAATCGCGCGAGAGCTCGCGTGCGCGGCGCTCGCGACCTTCCTCTCCGCCGGCGCGCTCGCGGCCGAGCTGCTCGTCGAGTGGGGCCGGCTCGACGTCGAGGTCGACGCTTATCAGATCGAGCGGCGGCTCGGCATCGCGAACGAGCCGTTCACGCCGATCGCGCGCGTCGATGCGTTCGAGACGCGCTTCCGCGATCGCGACGTGAAGGTCGGCGTCCGATACTGCTACCGCGTGCGCGGCGTGCGCGGGGATCAGGTCTCGCCGCCGTCGCCGGAGCTGTGCAGCGTCGCGCGCGAGGCCGAGCCGAAGCCCGAGCCTGCACCCGCTCCGGCTCCGCCGCCGCCGCGCGGCGAGAACCGCGAGGTGAAGGCGCTGCGCCGCCCGCCGCCGGTCTATCCGCGCGAGGCGCAGCTGCGCGGGCTTTCGGGTTGGGTGCGGCTCGCCTTCACCGTGGCGGCCGACGGGCGCACTCGCGACGTTCGCGTGCTCAGCTCGGATCCGCCCGGCGTGTTCGATCAGGCGGCGATCGACGCCGCGGTGCGCTTCGTCTACCTGCCGCGTCTCGAGAACGGCGTCCCAGTCGATCGGCCCAACGTCGAGACCGAGGTCACCTTCACGTGGATCGACCGCGGCGGCGATCTCGTCAATTCGCCTCGTCGGCGGGACTGACGCGGATGATCGTCGGCGCGCCCCACGAAGGCTCGACGCTCGGGGTCGAGCTGCGCTGACGCTCGCGGGCGCGCGCGGCCGTGCGAGCCGGCGCCGCTTCGCGCTTCGGCGGATCGGGCGGCGCGGCGGTCTCGCGCGATTCGGCGCTCGGCGGCGCGGCGGCGGCGCTCGCGAGCTCGCCGGGCGCCTGCTCATCTCGCGCCTCTTCGGTGCGCGCGTTCGCGGAAGAATCGTCGGCCGCGGATTCGCCAGCCGGGGGCTCTGCGCCTACCGGCTCGCTCTCTGCTAGCTCGAGCGCCGTCTCCGAGCGCGGCTCCGCAGCGGCACCAACGCGCGGCGCCGGCGATTGCTCAGAAGCAGCGAGCTCGCTCCGATCCGGAGCTTCGGTCGCTGCGACGGCGCTGCGCTCGCTCGCGTCGCCTGACCTCTCGGCCGCGGCCGCCGTCGCGTCTGCCTGCTGTTGCGGCGGAGGTGCGGAGACCGCCGGGATCGGCGCCGGTTCCTGCGCGAGGTCCGAAACCATTTCGCCTCCGCGCCCCAACAAGAAGCCGGCGAAGAACGCCGCGGGCAGCACGAACGCGACTGCGCACAGCGCGAGCGCGATCGAGAGCGGAACCGTGCGCGCGGCGCGCCGCGGTGGCGGCGGCACGGCCGCGACGCCGATCGGCGGGCGCCGAGCCGGCTTCGCCGCGTCGGCGCGCGCCGCCGTCGGCTCCAGCGAGGAGGCTGCGAGCGCCGCGCGCCGCGCGGCTCCGGCGGTGGCGGCCTTCGCGAGCACCGCGCGCTTCGGAGCGTGCGGCGCCGCCGCAGCCGCGGCGGGCTCCTCGAACAGGCCGCGCACCTCGCGCGCGGTGCGCTCGAACGCGCCCGCAGCGACTTCGAACGAACGCTGCGGCGGGCCGAGCGCGACGATCGGAGGGCTGTCGGCGCGATCGCTGCCGCACGCCGCCGCGATCGCGACTGCGCCGTTCGCGTCGCGCTCGAGCTGCCGCAGCGCGAGCGCGACGTCGAGCGCGAGGCGATCCGCGT
>DASTOI010000129.1:0-2412 GCA_035762585.1 Myxococcota bacterium | reverse complement strand
GTCGCACCCGGGCTCGCGGAGATCGCCGCGACGACGAAGCTCACCGTCTACACGCAGGACGACCTCGCGTTTCCTGAAGGCCCCTCGCCGCAGGACGACACGTCGCTCGAGCGCTCGTGGCACTGGCAGATCGAGGCCGTGCCGAGCTTGTTACGGATCGAGGCGGGGGGAGAGACGGGCCGCATCGTCGGATGGCAGCGCGGCGAGTGGGAGACGTTCACGGGGCTGCGCGGGCTCGGCGCCGAGCTGCCGGAGTGGCGGCCGGGCTGCGGCTCGCTCTCGGTCGATCCGGACCGCGTCGACGCGCTGCGCGTGCGCTTCTCGGGCAGCACGCTGCACGCGCGCCGCATCGAGCTCGCCGCGCTCGAAGACGAGATCGAGGCGGCGTTCGCGAAGGGCTGGACCGACGGCCTGCCGATCGTCGCGCCGACCGAGGCGCGCGTGCTCGCGATGCTCGAAGGCACGACGCGCGCGCCGCAGGACATCGTCGCGACGGTGCCGCCCGACCTCGTTCCGTGCACCGTCGAGAAGGTCGCGATCAACGCGGTGATGGCGGGCTGCAAGCCCGAATACCTGCCGGTCGTGATCGCCGCGCTCGAGGCCGCGTGCACCGACGCGTTCAACATTCACGGCGTGCTCGCGACGACGATGCCCGTGGGGCCCGTCGTCGTCGTGAACGGCCCGATCCGCCGCGCGCTCGGGATGAACTCGGGCAAGAACGTGTTCGGTCAAGGCAACCGCGCGAACGCGACGATCGGCCGCGCGCTCCAGCTCGTGATCCGCAACGTCGGCGGCGGCCGGCCCGGCGAGGTCGACCGAGCGACGTTCGGGAATCCCGGCAAGCTCTCGTTCTGCTTTGCGGAAGACGAGGAGGGCTCGCCGTGGGGGCCGCTCTCCGCGGATCTCGGTGCGCCGCCCGGGATGAACACGGTGACGCTGTTCCCGGGCGAGGGGCCGCGCAGCATCGTCGACCAGCTCTCGCGCGATCCGGAATCGCTCGCGCGCACGTTCGCGCTCTGCCTGCGCGCGGTGCACCACCCGAAGCTCGTGCTCGCGTTCGACGCGATCCTCGCGATCGGGCCGGAGCACGCGCGGGTGTTCCGCGACGCGGGCTGGACGAAGCCGCGGCTCGTGCAGCGGCTGTACGAGCTGTGCCGCTATCCCAGTCGCGAGCTCGCTCGCGGCGCGCTCGGGATTGCGGAGGGGTTGCCTCTGAGCGGAGCGGCGCTGGAGGGCGAGCTTCCGAAGTTTCGTCCTAACAATGGCCTGCTGATCGTGCATTGCGGAGGAGGAGCGGGCCTGTTCTCTGCCGTGATTGGCGGATGGGCGAATGGGGCGACCGGATCGACGCCGGTGTGGAGAGAGATTCGGCGGTAGCGAGCTCCGGAGAGCGCTTGGACGGCGCCGTTCAGCGCTTTCCGAAGAGGTGCTTGCGGCTCTCCTCGTCGGGCCCCTGCGCGACGATCTGGCGGAGCTCTTTGCCGAGCGCGAAACCGCGCTGCAGTGCGGGGCGCAGCTTCAGCGCGTCGTACCAGCGGCGCACGTGCGGGAGCTCGGCGAGATCGATGCCCTGCGCCTTGTACGTGACGACCCACGGCCACGCGGCCATGTCCGCGATCGAATAATCACCGGCCAAGCACTCGCGGTCGGCGAGGCGGCGGTCCATCACGCCGTACAGGCGCTTCGTCTCACTCTCGTAGCGCTCGATCGCGTACGGGATCTTCTCCGACGCATACAGCTTGAAATGCCCGTGCTGCCCGAGCATCGGCCCGAGCCCGCCCACCTGCCAGAACAGCCACTGCATCACTTCACTGCGCCCGCGAACGTCTGCCGGCAGGAAGCGGCCCGTCTTCTCCGCGAGGTAGACGAGGATCGCGCCGGTCTCGAAGACCGACAGCGCCGGCGTCACGCTGCGATCGACGATCGCCGGGATGCGATTATTAGGACTGATCGTCAGGAACGCCGGCTCGAACTGCGCGCCGCGCCCGATGTTGATCCAATGCGGCTCGTACGCGAGCTCCATCTCCTCCAGCGCGATCGAGATCTTCCACCCGTTCGGCGTCGGCCAGGAATGCAGCTCGATCATGCGATCTCCTCGGTGGCGCGGAAGAGAGCGCAGCTTCGAGGTGTCCGAAAGCAGCGCGCCCTCAGCGCAGGTGCGCTGAGGGCGCGAGCGAAGGAACGGATCCGGCCGGCCTACCGGCCCCAGTTGAACCCGAGCCGCACTCCGTACGTGCGGGGCTGGAGCAGGCCAAACCCCTGCGCGGTGCCGGTAAGGGCAACCACGATCCCGCGCGGGTAGACGTAGTTGTCTTCGAGGTTCTCGCCGAAGGCTTCGATCCAGTAGCGGTTCTCGGGCTCTTCCCAGCGCAGGCGCAGGTCGGTCTTCGTGTACGAGTCGACGACGTCGAC
>DASTOI010000128.1:0-9187 GCA_035762585.1 Myxococcota bacterium | reverse complement strand
GGGAAGCCGCATCCTGAACGGCGCCGGCCATTGGCTGCAGCAAGAGCGCGCGGCCGAGACGAACGCGGTCGTGCTCGAGTTCCTGCGCGCGCTTTCCTAGTGCTCACTCGATCAGCCGCTGGCGCAGCGCGATCGAGACGGCGTGCGCGCGATCGGCCGCGCCGAGCTTCTCGTACAAGCTGCGCAGGTGAGACTTCACCGTCTCCTCGCTCAGCGCCAGCTGATGAGCGATCAGCTTGTTCGACTGTCCCTCAGCGAGCGCCTCGAGGATCTCCCGTTCGCGAGGCGTGAGATCGCGGCGCGAGCCGGAAGAGCGTGCATCGTGCGCGACGCGCTTCAGCACCGGCATCGTGACCGCCGCCTGCAAGTAGCCCGCGCCGCGCGCGACCGCGCGAATCGCGCGCATCACCTCGTCCTTCGACGCCGTCTTCAGCAGGTAACCCGCCGCTCCGCCGTTGATCGTCTCCCAGACGAACGCGGGGTTGTCGTACATCGTGAACACGATGACGCGGCTGCTCGGCGCGGCCGCGAAGACTTCCGGCAGCGCCGCGAGCCCGCCCTTGCCCGGAAGCTTGAGGTCGAGCAGCACGACGTCGGGCCTCAGCGTCGCGATCTCGCAGAGCCCGGTCTCCGCGTCGGCCGCTTGGCCGACGACGCGGATGTCGTCGGAGGCATCGAGCATCGTCGCGATCGACTCGCGGACCGCGTTGTGATCGTCGATCAGGTACGTGCGGATCACGAAGCCACTCCCTCCGGCGCGAACACGACGCGGATCGTCGTACCTCGGCCGGGCGCACTCTCGACCTCGAGCTGCCCGCCCGCGGTCTCCGCGCGCTCGCGCATCATCAAGAGGCCGAGGTGCCCGCTCGGGACGCGCGCGGGGTCGAAGCCGCAGCCGTCGTCCGTCAGGCTCAGAACGACCGCGCCGTCCCGGGAGCCGAGCGACACCTCGACGCGGCTCGCGCCGGCGTGCTTGCGCACGTTGAACAGCGCTTCCTGCACCAGCCGAAACAGCATCGCGTCCTGACGGCTCGCCCAGCCCTGCAGCTCGGGAGCGAGCCGAGTCTCGATCGCGAACGGCGTCGCGCCGACGAGGCTCGTCAGATACTCGCTCAGCGCCTCCGAGAGTCCGAAGTGATCGAGCACCGTCGGGCGCAGCTCATTCATCATCGAGCGCACGTTCGCGCTGCAGTCCGTCACTCGCTCCTGGAGCGCGCGCAGCTCGAGCGCGCCTTCGGCATCGGTAGCGGCGCGCTGGATGCGCTCCTCGAGCGCGTGCTGCACGTGAAAGAGGCTCGGTCCCACGCGATCGTGGAGATCCTCGGCGAGGCGTTTGCGCTCGTCTTCCTCCGCGCGAATCAGTCGCCGTAACAACGAGTTCGAGCGGTCGCGCTCGACCTCGAGGCCGGCCGAGCGCGCGAGCGCCATCTCGAGGTTGTCGCGCGCCCAGGCCGCGAGCATCGCGCCGAGCGCGGCCGCGAAGCCGAGGTAATAGAGCGCGAGCACGAGCCGACTCAGCGGCACGGGCTCGCCGAACAGGTCGAGCGCGACGACCAGGCCGGCGTTCAGCGCCAGCACAGGCGCGATCTCGTCGACGCCGAACCGGAACGTGCCCGCGATCGTCGTGAAGTAGAAGAAGGGAAAGACGGGCGAGTCGAAGCCGCCGCCGACGACGCACATCCCGTAAGTCAGCACGGAGTCGCAGATCGTCGCGATCCAGGCCGTGCGCCGCGTGACCGCGCGGCGCCGAACCGCCGAGTGCAGCGCCGCCATGTAGGCGAGCCCCAGCGCGTAGACGCCCCATACGGCGTCGAATCGGATCGCGCCTTCGCGCCAGTAGAGAATGATCGCCCAGCCGAGCAGCGCCGCGCGCCGCGTCCACGCAAGCCGCTGCTCGGCGTCCGCCAAGTGCTCGCGCGTGTCGATCCGAGTCACTGCGTCGTTCATTCGAGTCGCCCGGCGGTGGCAGCGGCGTCTCACCCATGAGATCGCGCCGCGCATTCTCCGCTCGATCCGGGCCCAGCGCATCTCCCCGGAAGATTCGCGCGAGTCACTCGATTGCGGGATTCCGGCCGCCGAGCGCACCGGCCAGAGTCGCGCTCTCGCTGCGCACGCGGGAAACCCTGGAGGCGCGGAACGATGCTCGCTGGCAAGACGGCGCTGATTACGGGCGCCGCGCAGGGAATCGGGCTCGCGATCGCCGAGCGCGCGGCGGCCTCGGGCGCCCGGCTCGTGCTCGGGGACATCGACGAGAAGGCGCTGGGCCTCGCGACGGAGCGCTTGGAGAACGCCGGCGCGCGCGTCGCGGCGCGGCGCTGCGACGTGCGCCGCGCGGCCGACCTCGAGCAGCTCGCGGAGCTCAGCCGTGAACGCTTCGGCGAGCCCGACGTGTTGTTCGCGAACGCCGGAATCGAGGGCCGGCTCGCCGAGCCGTGGGAGATCCAAGATGCAGAGCTGCTCGACGTGCTCGACGTGAACCTCGTCGGCGTGTTCCGGGCGATGCGCGCGGTGTTACCGGCGATGGTCGCGCGCAAGTCGGGAGCGATCGTCGCAACCGCGTCCGTCGCGGGGCTCGTCGGCGCCGGCGGCCTATCGGCTTACGTCGCGAGCAAGCACGCCGTGGTCGGCCTGGTGCGCTCCGTCGCGATCTCCGTCGCGAAGGCGGGCGTTCGCGTGAACGCGCTGTGTCCCGGCATGGCGGACACCGCGATGTTGCGGCGCCTGGTCGACGCGCAGCCGTCGATTCGCGAGAGCCTGCTCGCGCTGAAGCCGATGGGTCGCCTCGGCGAGCTCGCCGAGATCTCGGCAGCGGCGGTGTGGCTCGCGTCGGACGAATCGGGCTTCGTCACCGGACACGCTCTCGCGGTGGACGGCGGGTACGTCGCGCAGTGACGGCGAAACCCATGCACGCGCTCGATGCCTCGCAGTCGAAGCGGCTCGTGCTCGACTTCCTCGCGGCTTGGCGGAGCCGCGACCTCGAACGCCTGATGAGCTTCTTCAGCGAGGAATCGACTTACCACAACGTTCCGGTCGCGCCGATCCGCGGTCTCGCGGGTATTCGCGGAATCTTCACCGCGTTTCTCGACGCATTCCGCGTGGCCTCGCTCGACGTCGTGTGTGTCGTAGCCGAGCCCGGGCTCGTGATCGCGGAGCGGATCGATCGCTTCGAGACGCAGAGCGGAGTGGCTTTCGCTCTTCCCGTGACCGGCGTGTTCGTGATCGAGAGCGAGAAGATCACTCGCTTCAGTGACTACTTCGATCTCGCGAGCTTCGAGCGCCAATCGGGAATGAAGCTTTGACCGGAGGTCGCGGAATGACACGCGCGCAATCGTTGAGTTCGGCCTGTCTCGCAGCGTTCTGGGTGGCCGCGTCGCCGGCGAGCGTCGCAACCGCGCAGACGGAGGCGGTGGAGCCAGCGCAAGGACGAGAAGAAGTGGAGGCGAGCGCGGACGAAGCGAGCGCGGAGATCGAGGACATCGTGATCACCGCGCAGCGGCGGGCGACCAATCTCCAGACGACCGCTGCTGCAATTGCGGCGTTCTCGCAGGAAGACCTGAGCGCGCGCTCGATCGTCGACGTGCAGGATCTCGGCCGGCTCTCGCCCAGCATGGACGTCTCGCTCTATCAGGGCGAAGCGCAGATCTACATCCGCGGGATCGGATACACCGGGCTGATCGGGGGCACCGACAGCTCGACCGCGTTCCACTCGAACGGCGTCTATCTCTCGCGCTCGTCGTCCGCGGTGCCGGCGTTCTTCGACGTCGAGCGCGTGGAGGTGCTACGCGGTCCACAGGGGACGCTCTACGGCCGCAATGCGACCGGCGGCTCGGTCAACGTGATCTCGAAGCGCCCGACCGACTCCCTGAGCGTCGAAGCGATGGCGACGCTCGGGAACTTCGATCACTACGAGCTGTTCGGCGCGGTCGGCGGCCCGCTCGGCGGCGGTGAGCGGCTCTCGGCCCGCCTCGCCGTACGCGTCGCAGATCGCGACGGCTTCACGGACGCGCGCCGGCCGGACGGGTCGAACCTCGAGATCGAGGACCGCCGCGACGTGACCGCGCGGCTGAGCTTCCACCTGCGCGCCACCGAGAACTTCGAGATCGACCTCGAAGGCGATTATTACGAGGCCGATGACGCCGGTTCGATCTGGCTCTACTTCGGACCGGGCACCGGGACCAACCCGTTCCTGCGCCAATACATCGCCGCGGAGGGCGGAACGCCTCCGAACGAGAAGTCGCGGAACATCGGCTCCGACGTGAGGCCGTTCAACGAGCCCGTCATTTGGGGCATCACCGGCCGCGCCACCTGGACGCTCGGCGACTACACGCTCACATCGCTGACCGGCTACCGGAAGACGAAGCCCTCCAACTTCAACGACCTCGACGTCACGATCTCCGATGCAATCACGCAACTCCGCAGCGAGGATCACGAGCAGGTCAGCCAAGAGCTGCAAGTGATCTCGCCCGCAGACAGCGAGCTCACGTGGCTCTTCGGCGCCTACTACTTCCACGAGACGAACGACGTTACGAACGAGTACCAGTTCCCGTTCATCGACGAGATGTTCGCGCTGCCGCCGGATCCCACCTGCTGCCTGCTGCGCCTCGACGGCCGCGCGACGACGCGCGCGTGGGCGCTGTTCGGCGAAGCGAGCTACGACGTCACGCCGCGCATCGAGCTCGTCGCCGGCGGCCGCTACAGCAGCGAGCGGCGCGGCGGCCGCAACGACGTCGAGTTCGTGAACTTCCTGACGCCGCTGTTCGACAATCAGGCCGTGTTCGAGCCCGCGACGTTTCACTCGTTCACGCCCAAGCTCGGCGTCAACTTCACGATCGACGACGACGTGTTCGCGTATGCGTCGGTGTCGCGCGGCTTCAAGAGCGGCGGCTTCAACATCGGGAGCTATCAGAACTCGCCGTTCGACCCGGAGAAGATCTGGTCGTACGAGCTCGGCGTGAAGGCCGACGTGTGGGAGGGCCGCCTGCGCCTCGACGTCGCCGCGTTCTACTACGACTACACCGATCTCCAAGTGCAGGACGTCGAAGGAAACAACACGATCGTCCGCAACGCGGCGAACGCGAGGAGCACGGGCATCGAGCTCGAGAGCACGGCGCTGATCACGCCCGCGTTTCAGCTCGATCTGAGCGCGACCTACCTGAACGCGGAGTTCCGAGATACCTGTCTCGCCGATCCGAAGTATCCGCTGCCGCAGCCGCAAGCCGGCTGCAGCGGGGCGAGCCAACGGAACCTCGAAGGCTTCCAGCTCCCCCGCGCGCCGAAGTTCAAGGCCGGGCTCGGCGCGCAGTACACGGTGGGCCTCCGCGACGGCGCCCAGTTGATCCTGCGCAGTGATTATGCGCGACAGTCGCGCGTCTACTACAGCGCGTTCGAGATCGGAGAGCTCTCGCAGAAGGGCTACGACTGGCTGAAGGCGCGCGCGACCTACGTCTTCCCCAGCGGCGACTGGAAGCTCTCCGCGTTCGTCGACAACGCGACCGACGAGCGAGTGATCAGCAACGCCACCTACATCGCCGACATCGTCGACTCGACGATCACCGGAAACATGGCGCCGCCTCGCACTTACGGAGCGCAGATCCACTACGAGTTCTGAGGGACCGGCGGCGCAACGCGCGGCCGCCGTGCCAACCTCTCCGCTCGAGAAGCGGGGAGCAGCATGGACCTCGGAATTCGCGGGAAGCGCGCGGCCGTGGCCGCGGGATCGGCAGGGCTCGGGCTCGCGAGCGCGCGGGCGCTCGCGGCGGATGGCGTGCGCGTCGCGATCTGCGGCCGCGATCGCGCGCGCGTGGAGAGCGCCGCGCGATCGATCGGCGCGGACGCGCTGCCGATCGCGGCCGATGTGAGCACGCCCGCGGGCGCCGCACAGTTCGTGCGCGCCGCGCGCGCCGCGCTCGGCGGGCTCGACATCCTCGTCACGAACGCCGGCGGCCCGCCGCCTGGAAACTTCGCGAGCACTCCGCTCGACGCGTATCCCGCCGCGCTCGATCTCAACCTGATGAGCGTGATCGCGATGTGCAAAGAGGCGGTGCCGGCGATGCAGGCGCAGAAGTGGGGACGCGTCGTCGCGATCACGTCGATCGCGGTCGCGACGCCGCTGGCCCATCTCATTCTCTCGAACACCGCCCGCGCCGGCGCGACGGGCTTCCTGAAGACGCTCGCGCGCGAGGTCGCGAAGGACGG
This sequence comes from Myxococcota bacterium, assembly GCA_035762585.1. GTDB lineage: Bacteria > Myxococcota_A > UBA9160 > UBA9160 > UBA6930 > VGRF01. The sequence goes on along the minus strand of DASTOI010000128.1, from coordinate 2,992 downwards.
CGTCACGGTGAACTCGGTGCTGCCCGGCGTGCACGACACCGAGCGCGTTCAGGCGCTGCGCGGCAACGGGCGTCTCGAAGACATGACGCGCGGCATCCCGGCCGGCCGGCTCGGCACGGCCGACGAGTTCGGACACGTCGTCGCGTTCTTGTGCTCGCAGCACGCGGCGTTCATCACCGGCGCCGCCGTGCCGGTCGACGGCGGCGCGGATCCGCATCTGCTCTAGGTGCGCCGCCGACCGCGCAGCGCGAACGCAGCGAAGACCAGCAATGGCGCCAGAGCCGGCTCGGGGACGGCCACCGGATAGAGCGCGTCGCGGCCGCCGATCTCGTCGTTCGTGAGCGCGGTGTAGAAGAGCGGCGCACACGTGAGGAGATCGGCGCCGCAGGGTCGCACGGTCATGATGGCGTCGGTCGGCAGATTGGGGGACACGATCAGGTTCCCGAACGGGTCCGCCGGATCGATCACGATCGCGTTCGTCGGGTCGGTGTCCGTATCCCAGTTGCTCGAGTCACCCGGATGGTGGAGACCCAGCGTGTGCCCGATCTCGTGCATCAGTAGGCGCTGCAGCGCCGCGAGCCGAGTCGTCTCGTCCGGAAGGTTCGGCGCGAGCTGCGAGAGCAGCACGATGTTCAGATAGATGTCCGCGCCCGTAATGACTTGGCCGTCGAGCTGCATGCCATTCGAGAGCGTCCGCTCCGTGTTCGAGACATTCCACGCGGCGAGCCCGAACACCTGCTGGCCGAGGAACGCGGGGTGATTCGGGAAGAGCGCGATGACGTCGATCTCGAATCCCGAGCCGGGGCTGACCGTGACGGCGGAGTCGATCGAGATGTCGAAGCCGAGCGCCGGTGATTCCCAGGCGCGGAACGCCGCGTCGATCGTCTCGAACACGCGCGCTTCTTCCTGCGGCGTCGTCGCCCCGATCGCCTCGGCAATCGCCGGGTCGATCCCGACTTGGATTCCGTCCGCCAGGCCGTAATCGAGCGCCCAGCGCTGCGCCTCCTCGAGGTTGGCGCCGTTGATCGTGAACGCGCCGCTCGCGGCCGGTGTTACGACGGCGGCGACCCCAAGCGCCCGAGCCCAACCGAAAACGCGCAGACTTCTCATGCGGCCTCCTCGCGACCTAATGACAGAGTGGCCGCCGGCGCGTGCTGGTGGCAGCACGTCTCGGCGATTCGGCGGGGCGCCGGATGGTGACTTCGCTCGTTGGCCGCCTTGCCGGGCTGGCCCATCGGACGCGACCCGATCGGAACACCGAAGGCCGCCGTACCCGGGCCGGCAGGCCGGCGCCCTTTCGCTTGCACCCGTTCCCGTGGGAAGATGGGGATCCGCTGATTCAGGAGCCGCAGATGCCGCCGTGGAACGCCGAGTCGGGGGGTCGAGATCGGGCGCCGATCCCCCATCTAAGGAATGGGCGCGTGAGCGCAGGGGCGCTCGTCTTGCTGCTCGCGCTTGCCGCGGGCGCTGCCGGCGTCGCGCTCCGCGATCGGCTCCCGCTCCCTGCGCATCGGGCAACCGCGGCGCCGTTACCGAGCGTCTCTCTCGCGCCGCCTTCGCGCGACGACGACCGCGTTGCGGCGCTCGGCCGCCTGCAACCGAAGGACGGCGTGCGCGTGATCGCGGGGCCCGCGCAGCCGGTGGCGGTGGTGGGTGAGCTGTTCGTCGACGAGGGCGACGCGGTGCGCACCGGCCAATTGATCGCGCGCCTCGACGACGCCGAGCTGCGCGAGGCTGCGGTGCAGCGCGCCGAGGCGCGCGTCGCGAATGCGAAGGCGGAGCTCGAGCGCAATCGACGGCTGCGCGAGGGCAGCGTGATCTCGATCTCGCTGCACGAGAAGCTGAAGCTCGAGCACGACGTCGCGGTCGCCGACCTGCGCCTCGCGCGCGCCGAGCTCGCGCGCGTCGAGGTGCGCTCGCCGTTCGACGGCCAGGTGATCGACGTGCACGCGCGCGCCGGCGAGCGCGTGGGACCGGAGGGCATCCTCGAGCTCGGCCAGACGCAGGCGATGTACGCGGTGGCCGAGGTGTACGAGACCGAGATCGGCGCCGTCGCGCTCGGCGCGCGCGCGCAAGTGACGAGCCCCGCGTTGCCGCGCCCGCTGCACGGCGCCGTCGACCGCGTCGCGATGCGCGTGCGCAAGCAGGACGTGCTCGGCACCGATCCTGCCGCACGCACGGATGCCCGCGTGGTGGAGGTCGAGGTGCGGCTCGACGACGCGGATGCGCCGCTCGCCGCGCCGCTCACGCATCTCCAGGTGGAAGTCGCGATCGAACCGGCTGGTGATTAGGGAAGCGCCGTGTTCCAGATTCCGATCGGCTGGCTCCAGCTGAAGCGCGAGAAGCTGCGCTTCGCGGTCGCTCTGCTGGGCGTCGCGTTCGCGGTGATCCTGATCCTGATGCAGCTGGGCTTCCGCGAGGCGCTGTTCAACAGCGCGGTGCGCGTGCACGACGCGCTCGACGGCGATCTCGTGATCCTCTCGCGCGAGCAGTCCTACATCGTCGAGCCGCGCTCGTTCAGTCAGCGGCGGCTCTATCAGGCGCGCGGCGTCGCGGGCGTCGCATCGGTGACGCCGGTCTATCTGGGCGTCGGCATGTGGAAGAACCCCGAGACGCACGGCAATCGCGCGCTGTTCGCGATCGGCATCGATCCCGCCGAACGCGTGCTGCGCCTGCCGCAGGTCGTCGCGCAACAGAACGCGATCGTGCGCGAGGACGACGTGCTGTTCGACGAGCTCTCGCGTCCGGAGTACGGACCGGTGGCCGAGCGCCTGCGCGCCGGTGCGCCGTTCGCAGCGGAGCTGAACCATCGTGAGCTGCGCGTCGCGGGGCTCTATCAGCTGGGCACGTCGTTCGGCATCGACGGCAGCATCGTCACCAGCGATACGAACTTCCTGCGCCTGTTCCCCGACCGCGAGCGCGGGCTGATCGAGCTCGGCCTCGTGCGCCTCGCGCCGGGCGCGAGCGCGGAGCGCGTGCGCGACGCGATCCG
>DASTOI010000127.1:0-5245 GCA_035762585.1 Myxococcota bacterium | reverse complement strand
AAGATCAGGACGTCGGGCTTCTTCAGGATGGCGCGGGCGATGGTGATGCGTTGGCGTTGGCCGCCGGAGAGGGCGGCGCCGGCTTCGCCGACGTCGGTGTCGTAGCCGGCGTCGAATTTCAGCGCGAACTCGTCGACGTGCGCGGCGTGCGCGGCGGCGAGCATCTCGTGCTCGCTCGCACCGGGGCGCCCGTAGAGGATGTTCTGGCGGATCGTTCCCGAGAACAGGAATGGGTCCTGCGTGACGACGGCGACGTGGTCGAGCCAGGAGGCGCGCTGGATCGCGCGCAGGTCGACGCCGTCGACTTCGATCGCGCCGGCGTCGGGGTCGTAGAGCCGTAACAACAGGTCGGCGAGCGTCGTCTTGCCGCTGCCGGTCTTGCCGACGATCGCGACCATCTCGCCGGCGCGGACGTCGAGCGAGACGTGCTTCAGCACGGGCTCGCGGCCGTACGAGAAGGAGACGTCGCGCAGCCGGATGCCGCGCTCGACGCCCGCGAGCGCGCGCGCGCCGGGCGCGTCGGCGACCTCCTCGTCGGCGTCGAGCACTTCGAAGAAGCGCGCGGCGGACGGGACGGCCTCCTGCAGGCGCGTCCACGCGCGCGAGAGATCGCGCATCGGGCGATACGCGCGCGCCATCAGGAACACGAACGGGATCAGCGTGCCGGCGGTCAAGCCCCACACGCCGGCGAGCAGCGCGACGACGCCGACCAGCAGCACGAACACGCCGATCAGGTTCGAGAGCAGCTCGACCGCGGCGCGCGCGCCGGAGCGGCTCTTCACGACGCGCATGTTGCGGCGGAAGAAGCGCATGTTGTCGGCGGCGAAGCTGCGCGCCTCGCCCTCCTGCGCCTTGAACGCCTTCACGATCTTGATGCCGGCGAGGATTTGCAGCAGGCGCTGCGTCATGTCGGCCTGGCTCTCCTGCCGGCGCTCGGCGCGCTTGCGGATGCTCGAGCCGAAGACCGCGATCACGCCCGCGAGCAGCGGCGCTACCGCCGCGACCGTGAGGCTGAGCTGCCAGTTGAGCAGGAACAGCGCCGTGACGGTGATCGCGAGCATCACGGCCGACTGCACGATGTCGACGAAGAACTGGTCGAGCGCGGTATGCGCCCGGTTCGTGTCGTTCAGGATGCGCGAGAGCGTCTCGCCGCGCGACGCGCGCTGGTGGTAGCCGAGCGGCAGCGCGAGCAGCTTCCCGCACAGATCGCGCTGCAGATCCACGAGCGCGCGGCCGAGCACGTACTGCGAGAAGTACTCCTGCCCGAAGTGCGCCGCCGGCACGATCAGCGTCAGCACGAGCGCGATCGCGAGCGGCAGCTTGAAATCGCGCAGGCTCTCCAAGAAGTGCGCCTTCTGCTCGGAGCTGATCTCCGGCTCCGTGGCCGGCTGCTCCCCGCGCAGCGCACCCAGCAGGTCGTCGATCCCGACGTTCGCTTTCGCGCCGGGAATCATCACTTCGTCGATCAGCGGGCTGAGGATCAGGATGCGGCCGGTCTGCGCGCCGGCGAACGCGCCGGCGCACGCGATCGCGGCGAGCAGCACGAGCCAGTACGGGCGCGCATAGCCGAGCAGCCGGAGGAACGCGCCGCGCTGCGCCGGATCCAGTGCGCCCGCCGCGGGCACTAAGCGAGCTCCGCGCGGATCGCGTCGCCGGCTTGGCAGCCGAGTAACAAGTCGCCCTCGACGCCGAGCGCGGCGGCGGCCTCGCGCGCGAGGCGGAAGACCGGGCGCCGGCCGCCGACTCGGAGCGGCGGCTGCGCGCCGAGGCTCGCGCCGCGCTCGGGGTCGACGAGCGCGGCGTCGTCGTCCCAGCGCGGGCGCGCCGCGAGCGGCGCCGCGGTGATGCGCGGATCGCCCTCCGGCACGAGCGCGCCGAGCGCCGCGCGCAGCTTCAGCGCGATCTCGGGCTCCGCGGTCGCGTCGTCGGGGCCGACGGCGCGGGCGACGAGCTCCGCGAAACGCGCGCCGCGCGTCGAGGGCAACACGGAGAGCGCGACGCCGCCCGGCAGGGCTTCGCTCTCGAGCAGCGCGCGCGGCGCGAGCGGCTCCGGAATCGCCTCCGCGATCGCGCGCAGATGCAGCGCGATCCGGCGCGCGCTCGGCGCGGGGCCGTCGAGGAAGCGCGGCACCTCGTAGCCCCAGCGCCGCTGCGCCGCGGCGAGCTTGCCGACCGGCGCATTGATCACGACCGCGCGCCCGATCCAGACGTCGGCCGGCTGCTCGCGCGCGATGCCCGGATGCTCTCCCACCTCGACGAACTGGAACGCGCCCGCGAGCGGGCGGAACTCCGCGTGCAGCGTCGCGAGCCGGCGCTTCAGCAGCGCGCGAATGCCGCCGTGCGCGTCGGCCGCCGAGGTTCCGCCGAGCAGCGGGCTGCCGAGCAGCCGCGCGAGCTCTTCGGGCGCGGGCTCGGCCTCCGCGAGGTTCGAGAGCGCTCGCGTCTGCAGTGCGAAGAAGCGTGCGAGCGGCGGAGCCAGCTCGCGCATGCCGCTCGGGAGGCCGCGCGCCGCGACCTGCAGCGCCGGCCGCTTGCCGGCGCGCAGCGCTTGCGCGCGCGCCGGATCCGCCGCGAGCAGCGCCTCGCCCTCGGCGCGCGCCGCCTCGGCGAGGCGGCGCAACAAGTCCAGCGCGGGCTCGGGCTTCGCGAGCGCCCACGCGGAGAGCTCCTCGGCCGTCACGTGCGCGTTGCCGACGTCGACGCGCGCATCGGGCAGCAGCACCTGATAAGCGAGCTCGCTCGCGACCAGCTCGCGGCGGTCGATCACCGGAATGCCGAGCGAACGCAGGCACGCGTCGACGATGCCGTCGCCGAAGCCGCCCGGCAGGAAGAACGGCTCGCGCATGAAGTCCGGCAGCTTCGCCGCGCTCTCCTCCTCGATGATCAGCACGCGCAGCCCGCTCATGCCGAGCCGGATCGCGGCCGCGAGCCCCGGCAGCGCACCGCCCAGCACCACCACATCCCATCGCCGCGCGCGCAGCGCGGCCGCCTGCGGAAGGCCGCGGCTCATCGGCTCACTTGCTGCGCGCCGGCGCGTCCTCGAACAGCACGCCCGCTTCGCCCTCGGCCTTCTTCTCGATCACGCCGATCCGATAGGCGCGCTCGCCGAGCGCTCCGAAACGATCGATCACGTCGCTCGCCTGGTCGCGGCGCACGATCAGCACCATGCCGAGTCCGAGATTGAACACGCGCCGCATCTCGTCTTCGAGGATTTCTCCGTGCTTCTGGAGGAACGAGAAGATCGGCGGGCGCGGCCAGCTCGCGGGATCGATCCGCGCGCGCACGCCCTTGGGCAGGACGCGCGGGATGTTGCCGTCGAAGCCGCCGCCGGTGATGTGCACGATGCCGTTCACTTGGAAGTCGCGCGCGACGTTCAGCACGGGCTTCACGTAGATGCGCGTCGGCGCGAGCAGCGAGGCGGCGAGCGAGGTGTTGAGGTCGGGCGGGACGTCGCGCAGGTCGAACTTGCCGGCCGCGACGCCGGCGTCGATCACCGCGCGCACGAGCGTGAAGCCGTTGCTGTGCACGCCCGAGGAGGCGAGGCCGATCAGCACGTCGCCCTGAGAGATCGAAGAGCCGTCGATCACCTTCTCGCGCTCGACGACGCCGACGCCGAAGCCGACCAGCTCGAGCTCCCCCTTCGGATAGAAGCCCGGCATGCTCGCGGTCTCGCCGCCGAGCAGCGCGCAGCCGGCGCGGCGGCAGCCTTCTGCGACGCCGCGCAGCGCCTCGGCGCCGAGCTCGGGGTCGAGCTCGCCCATCGCGAGATAGTCGAGGAACACCAGCGGCTCGGCGCCCTGGACGACGATGTCGTTGACGACCATCGCGACGCAGTCGATGCCGACGGTGCCGAAGTTCCCGAGCTGCGCCGCGAGCTTCAGCTTCGTGCCGACGCCGTCGGTGCTCGCGACGAGGATCGGGTCCTTGTAGCGCTCGGGTGTCTTGAACAGGCCGGCGAATCCGCCGATCCCCGAGAGCACCTCGGGCCGATGCGTCGCGCGCGCGATGTCCTTGATCGAATCGACGAAGCCTTCGTCGCGGTCGAGATCGACGCCGGCATGCGCATACGCGGGGGCAGATTTCGTCGCTGCGACGGGCGGTTTCTTCGTCACGGCGAGGGTGATTAGCAGCTCGGTGTTCGAGTAGCCCGGCTCGGGCGGATCGCTGCGCGCCGTAGCTCTCGTCGGCCGCGGCGCGCGCGATCTCCGCCGGAGTTACCGCTTTGCAGTCGCGCCAGCGGACGCTGCGATCTTCGAGAGCGCTCTGCCGGCGAGCTCGAAGCCGACGGCCCCGAGCAGCCCGAAAGGCACTGCGTCGTTCGACGGAAGCACCAGGCCGGCCTCGCGATCGGAGTGTGTCCAGCGCATCGCGACCTCGAAGATGCAGAGGGCAAATAGCCCCCAGCCGATCAAACGCACCAGCAGGATCTCACGAGCAAGCACGGACCTCTCCTTTCAGCAGGGATGGATGTCGGGGTCGTCGCAGATCGTCACGATGCCCTCGCCGAACCCGCCGCCGAACCAACCGACGTCAGGGATGTCGAAGGGGCCGATGCTCGGCGGCACTGCGAGCACGGGGTCGATTACGACGGGGAAGCTCATCTCATGGAACTTCTCGAGCGTGCGGAGCTCGGCTTGCTTTTGGATCGCCAGGATGGCTGCCCCGATGGCGGCCGCGATCGCGGCTGGATTCCGGGAGGCGATCGCCGCTCCTGCGAGGGTCACGGTCAGCGCAACCGCCGCGTTCCGCTCGATTCGCTTCAGCTCGATCGCTTGGTGATCGTCGAGGCCGTCGCTGTGGCCCGGGTGCAGCCCCGATTCGTCGAGGAACTCGATCGGATTTCCGAACGTGTAGGCGTACACGTTCAGCGGGTTCCAGAGCGGGTCCGGGTTGAGGAAGCGTCCGCTGCGTGGATCGAGCGGGCGCGCGCCGAGCAGCACGATTTCACCGGCGCTGGTCATCAAGTGCGAGCCGCTTGCGAACCCGACCTCGGGCGTACGGCCGCCCGTGGTGACCGACTCCCCGAACGCGCCGTAGCGCGTGAGCGTCTCGAGCTCCCCGGCCATGTTCGACACGAGCCGCGTGTTCCCGCGCTCGTCGTTGTGGCGGAAGCGATGCTGGCCGTCGAGCGCGATGCGGACCGGCTCGAAATCGATCGCGATCGGCACGTCGGCCGCGTTCGCCTCGACCGCGCCGCCGAAGCGCCAGCGCCGCAGGCTTCCGTTGTTGCTCAGGCTGCGACGCC
>DASTOI010000126.1:0-5705 GCA_035762585.1 Myxococcota bacterium | reverse complement strand
GCTCGCCATCTCATCGCGGTTCAGGGCGCGCTGATCCCACACATTGAAGATCGCGAGCAGCGCGCCGTTCACGAGCAGCCACTCGCGCCAGAGGCCGAACGTCCACTCGAACGGGACGCCTTTCAGAAAGCCGAGGAAGAGCGGCGGATCGCCGAGCGGCGTGAGCAGGCCGCCGCAGTTCGAGACGATGAAGATGAAGAAGACGACGATGTGCGTCTTGTGCGCGCGGCGCGCGTTCGCCCGTAACAACGGGCGCACGACGAGCACGGAGGCGCCGGTGGTTCCGATGAAGCTCGCGAGCAGCGCGCCGATCACGAGCAGCGCCGTGTTCATCAGCGGCGTGCCCGCGAGCGAGCCGCGCACGAAGATGCCGCCGCTGATCACGTAGAGCGCGCCGAGCAGCGCGATGAACGACCCGAACTCCATCCCCTTGTGCGCGAGCTCTTGCAGGCCGGCGGCGCCGTGTGCGACGACGAGCCAGAGCGCGATCGGCAGCGCGAACGCAGCGCTGACGAGCGCCTTGTTACGGTTGCTCTCCCAGACGTGCGGCGCGGCGAGCGGCAGGATCGCAATCGAGAGCAAAAGGCCGGCAAACGGCGCGAGCGTCCAGAGCGGGATCGCGTGCATGCGCTCAGCTTCGCTGGTGCAGATGAGCGTCGTCGGCGTGCTCGGTGGACGCGACCGCCTCGATCAGCTGGTGCGCCGCTCGCTCGCCGAGGTAGCCGTCGACGACGCGATGCACGACGTAGAGCAGCGGGGTCACCGCGAGCGCGATCACGAACTTGAACAGGTAGCCGCTGAAGCCGGCGTTGATGAACTCGGCGAGGTTCGGACCGCTGCGGCCGAAGTACGTGGGCAAATGCAGGCCGACGAAGCCGACGACGAAGGTGTCGATCAGCTGCGAGATCACCGTCGAGCCCGTCGCGCGCAGCCAGAGGAACCGGTGCCCCGTGTTCCGGCGGATGAACCAGAAGACCGTCACGTCGATCAGCTGCGCGAGCAGGAACGCCGCGATCGAGCCGACGATGATCCACTGCGACTGCGTGAATACGCGCGAGAACGAGGCGTCGTCCACCGGCGAGAAGCTCGCGGCAGGCACCGCGCCGGCCGCCGTCAGCGCGAGGAACGAGTACGCGATGATCGCGGCGGCGAGGAACGACATCTTTCGCACGCCGGGGCGCCCGAAGTATTCGTTGATGATGTCGGTGAAGACGAACACGACCGGCCAGAGCACGATTCCGCACGAGAGCGTGAACGTGTGCCACGGCGTCGGCACCTGGAACAGCTTGCCGCCGATCAGCTCCGCGAGCAGCGCGTTGCCGATGAAGACGCCGGCGAGAACGAGGAACAGCGTCTGCCTGCGATTCTCCTGAGCACGATTCGACACAGGCGCGGCTGCAGTCATTGGGCCTCCCGAGGCGCGCGCAGCATACGAACTTTTCGCCGCGAATTGGCACGCTCGCGGCGCTTGCCGCGCGACGGCGCGGCGTGATTCGATGGCGCGCGTGAGCAAGCGAAGCGCGCAGCGAGGCGGCGGTGGCTTCCGCGTGCGATGGACCCTCGGCGTGCGCTGATCGCGCATCCTGAGTCAGTCGCCGAGGAGAGGAAATGGATTTCGTCGATTGCACCCACGACGCGCACGCGGGCGAGATCCTCGCGATCCTGAACCACGCGATCGTCACGTCGACCGCGCTCTACGACTACCGGCCGCGCACGCGCGAGAGCATGCGCGTGTGGTTCGACACCAAGCGCGCGGGGCGCTTTCCGGTGATCGGGGCGGTCGACGCGAGCGGCAGCCTGCTCGGCTTCGCGAGCTACGGGACGTTCCGCGCGTGGCCGGCCTACAAGTACACGGTCGAGCATTCGGTCTACGTGCACGAGCGCGCGCGCGGCCGCGGCGTCGGCTTCGCGCTGATGCGACGCCTGATCGATGCGGCGCGCGCGCAGGATCTGCACGCGATGATCGGCGGCATCGACGTCGAGAACGCCGCGAGCATCGCGCTGCACCGCCGGCTCGGCTTCGAGCACGCCGGCACGATTCGGCAGGCGGGCTTCAAGTTCGGGCGCTGGCTCGATCTGGCGTTCTACCAGCTGTTATTGGAGACGCCGCGCGATCCGGTCGATGGCTGAGCGCTCGACGAGCGCTTCACGTCGTTGAGGCGCCAGTCGTAGTCGCCGAACTCGACGTCCCACTCGCGCGCGGCGAAGCGGCGGCGCTCCTGCTCGTCCGGTACGAGCGCGCCGGCGTAGCGCGCAAGAAAGCGCGGCAGATCGCCGCCGGCGAAGTCGTCGCGGTACCAGTCGAAGATCGGCGAGAGCTCGAGCACGCCGGCGCCCGAGTCTGCGCGGTTGCGCGTGCGGTCGGCGAGGAAGCGCACCGTCTGCTCTTCGAGCTGCGCTTCGAGCTTCGCGCCGGTGTAGGCCTCCTCGCGCAGCATCGGGCAGCCGATCGACGCGCAGTTCACCGCGAAGTGGATGCGCGGCTCGCGGTAGCCGCGCGGGCCGCGCAGCCGTTCGTGCTCGATCTCGTCGAGCGAGAGCGTCTCGCCGAGCAGCCGCACGAACGGCCGTTGCCATGGGCTGCGAAGCAGCGAGCCGTAGTCGCGGATCGACGCGTGCTTCGGGTACTCGCCGAGGATCAGCTCCACCGTCGCCGCGTTGTACGCGTTGATCCAGTACGCGATCTGTTCGGCGCGCGGGAGCGCGGAGAATTCGCCGGGAGTCACGCGCGCCAGCGAATCCAGGTACGCGCGCAGCGCCGCGCGATCTTGCGCGAACGCTGCGTAGTCGACGCGGCTCGCGCGCCCGCGTGCGTCCTCCAGCTTCACGTGCTTCGCGAGCAGCGCCGTCCACGCGGCGTGCGCGCGATCGAGCTCGGCGTGAGCGGCTTGAGAGGCAACCAGCGTGGTCATCGCGAGCAGAAGGTGCGGCAGCAGCCGGGCCATCAGCGTCTCCTGCGTAACCGTACGCCGAGGTGTCGCGTCTGGCTTCGCGGAGGGCGCGCGAAATGAAGCGTTTCCGGCTCGGGTCGGCGGTCGTACTCGCGCTGCTCGCGGCCTCCTTTGCCGCGTCGGGCGAGAGCGCGCGCTTCGCGCCGGAGCTCCACGGCGAGCGCTGGCTGAACAGCGAGCCGCTGCAGATGGATGCGCTGCGCGGCAAGGTCGTGCTCGTCGAGTTCTGGACGTTCGCGTGCTGGAACTGCCAGAACGTCGAGCCGTACGTGAAGCGCTGGCACGCGCGCTATCAGGCGGACGGTCTGACCGTGATCGGCGTGCACTGCCCCGAATTCGACCGCGAGCGCGAGCTCGCGAATCTGCGCCGCTACATGCGCGAGCACGCGATCGCGTATCCGGTGCTGGTCGACAACGCGTTCCGCACCTGGCGCGCGTACGGGAACCGCTACTGGCCGGCGCTCTATCTCGTCGACAAGCGCGGGCGGATCCGGCACGTCGCGATCGGCGAGGGCGGCTACGCGGAGACCGAGTCGAAGATTCGTGCGCTGCTCGCGGAGTCGAGCTGAGGCGCGTCGGAGGAATGCTGGAGCGAGCTGTTGTAGGAGAGCCTTGCAGATCGGAGCCTCCCCCGGGCGCATTCCAGTCCCAAGAGGACTGGTGGTTGCGCAGGCTTTCTGAACAGCCTCCTAGCCCTTCCGCTTCCGCGCATTCAAGAGGTCAGCCAGTAGACCTGATGGCACCGCATCGATGTCATAGGTCTCCTTTTCTTCGATCGTTCGCCGGTGGTGTCCCGTCATCCAGCCTGGAATCTCGGAGACGACTGTCAGCTCCGGGTACCGTTCGACGATTTCACGAGGAGATTCCGCGAGGATGAACGCCCAAACGCCGCCGGTGCCATAGTCGTACACGGTGAGGTACTTCTGTTTCATTGGCCTATCCGTACCAATCTCTCACGGTGCGACGAGGCCCCGGCGCGCGGCGGCGACGGTGAGCGCCTGATAGCCCGAGCCGGTGAGGCGCTGCAGCAGGTCGATCGCGCGCGCGTCGGCGCCGATCAGCACGCGGCGCGCATTGCGCTGCACGCCGCGCACGATCGCGAGCGCCGCAGCGTCGGGCGTCGTGCGCGCGATCTCGTCGAAGCGCCGCGCGAGGTCCTCGCTGCTGACGAGCTCCGTCCGCCGGTTGCGCGCGCTGCGCGCGATGTTCGTCTTCACGCCGCCGGGATGGACGCAGGTCGCCGAGACGCGCCGGCCTTCGAGCTCGAGCTCTTGGCGCAGGCACTCGGTGTAGCCGCGCACCGCGAACTTCGCGGCGTTGTATGCGCCCTGGCCCGGCACGGCGATCAGGCCGAACACGCTCGACACGTTGACGACGTGGCCTTCCTCGGCGGCGAGCAAATGCGGGAGAAACGCCTTCGTGCCGTGCACGACGCCCCAGAAGTTGATCCCGAACAGCCACTCGAGATCGTCGTAGGTCATCTGCTCGATCGTCGCGCCGAGCCCGACGCCGGCGTTGTTCACGACCATATGGACGCCGCCATGCTCAGCGGCCACGCGATCGGCCCACGCGTGCACCGCGGCGCGATCGGCGACGTCGACGCGCGCGCTCGTGATGCGCGTGCCCGAGCGCGCCGCCGCCGCCTGCCGCGCCGTCTCCGCGAGCGCGACCTCGTTCACATCACTGATCGCGACCTGCATCCCCTCGCGGGCGAGCGCGACGGCGAGCGCACGTCCGAGTCCCGAGGCCGCGCCGGTCACGGCCGCGACGCGCCCTGCGAGATTCCTCACGCGCGGCTCACGCGCGCGGCTCGGGCACCAGCAGGCGGTGATGGACCATGCGCGGCCCGCCGAGCCAGCCGCACAGCTGCGGGTCGGCCTCGCGCAGCTCGCCCTCGATCCAACTGCCGTCGGGGCGGAACAGGCCGCTCTGAGCGCCGAGCGTCACGCGCACGCGCTGCGCGTCGATGCGCTCGTAGAGCGCGCGCGTGAACGGGTGGAGCACGCCGCTGTTCGCCGGCTCGCGCGGCGCGCTCACGGCTTCGCCAGCCACTGATCGATCTTGTGATTCAGCCATCGCACCTTGCTCTCTTGGTAGCTCGCGAGCGTGACGCCCGGCTTGCGCGTCGCCTCGAGCCCGCGCTGCACCTGCTTCATGTTGAACGTGTCCTGCTCGAATACCTTCGCGAGCAGCCCCAGCTCGCTCGCATTGCTCCACGGCTCGTCGGCCGCGAGCTGATGGACCTTCGCCGGCGGCGGCCGCTCGCCGCGGAACGGCGACGGATAGAGCACCTCCATGATCGATGAGCGGTGGTCGTTCCCGTTCGGGCGGAAGCGGTAGACGATGCGATTCAGCGCGCCCCACGGATGGAAGTTCGGAAACACGGTGTAGGTGAGGTTGTCGACCATCTCGGCGTCGGTCCACGTGTCGACGCGGTCGCCGAATGCCGGCCGCCAGCGATCGCGCGCGTTGTCGGCGGCAACCTCGCGCGCGGTCTTGCCCGACGGGACCGCGACGGGCAGCGGATCGCCGATGCGCACGTCGAGCATCGCGCGCAGCATGTCGTCCTCGGTCGGCGCCCACGCGAGCAGCGGGCTCGGCGTGAGGCTCGGCGTCACCGAGCGCGCGAAGTTCTCCCAGCAGTCGATCTGCGAGTTCGTGTCGCCGAGATACGCCGACGCCTGCGGGTGCGTGGCGCTCACGTGATACGCCTCCGCGAACGCCTCCTGCGCGATCTTCCAGTTCGCCTCGATG
>DASTOI010000125.1:0-9859 GCA_035762585.1 Myxococcota bacterium | reverse complement strand
CTCGGAGCTAACGCCTGGCCCGCGCGCGGTGAACGCTGCCTGCGCTGCGGCACCATCATTCCCCGATTCGCTGCGCTGACGCCGGAACTCGAAGCTCGGCTCGTGGAGATGTCTTCAGATGCCAAGGTCCGCGCGATGCGCGCTTTGATCGATGAGACGGGATGCCCACTTCGATGGGCCAAGCTCTGGGTACTTCACCACCCGCCACATCCTGATCGCCCACAACCCGCTCCTTGCCCTTACTGCGGCGAGCCGTTGAGAACCCCGCGCGCCCGCCAGTGCCGCCACTGCAGGCGCAACTGGTTCGGCGCATAACGATTGGTCAAACGATTGGTCTGAAAATTCGTGAACAAGACCCCCTCTCTCGATCACTTCTGGCTTCCGTTCACGCCGAACCGCGCGTTCAAGCGCGAGCCGCGCCTGTTCGCGCGCGCGGAGGGCGTCCATTACTTCACGCCGGAAGGGCGCCGGATCCTCGACGGCTGTTCGGGCCTGTTCTGCACGCCGCTCGGCCACGGCCGCCGCGAGATCGCGGACGCGGTGCACGAGCAGCTGCTGACGCTCGACTACACGCCCACGTTCACGCGCGCGCATCCGAAGGCGTTCGAGCTCGCGACGCGCATCGCGCAGTTTACGCCAGCCGGGCTCGATCGCGTGTTCTTCGCGAACTCGGGCTCCGAGGCGGTCGACAGCGCGATGAAGATCGCGCTCGCGTACCACCGCGCGCGCGGCGAGGGCCAGCGCACGATGTTCGTCTCGCGCGAGCGCGCTTATCACGGCGTGAACATGGGCGGCGTCGCGCTCTCCGGGCTCGTGCGCAACCGCGAGAGCTTCGGCAGCGGCGTGCCGGGCGTCGTCCACATGCGGCACACGCACGTGCCGGAGAACCGCTTCGCGCGCGGCCTCCCTGAGAAGGGCGGCGAGCTCGCCGATGATCTCGCGCGGCTCGGCCAGCTCCATAGCTTCGCGAACATCGCCGCGGTCTTCATCGAGCCGATCGCCGGCTCGACCGGCTGTCTCCCCGCGCCGCGCGGCTACCTGGAGCGCGTGCGCGAGCTGTGCGACCAGCACGGCATTCTGCTCGTGTTCGACGAGGTGATTACGGGCTGGGGCCGCACGGGGCAGGCATTCGCCGCGCAGGAGCTCGGCGTCACGCCCGACTTGATCACGATGGCGAAGGCGCTGACGAACGGCGCGCAGCCGATGGGCGCGGTCGCCGTGAAGCGCGCCGTCCACGACGCGATCGTCGAGCGCGGCCCGCTGCACGCGCCCGAGCTCTTCCACGGCTACACGTACAGCGCGCACCCGGCCGCCTGCGCGGCCGCGCTGGCGACCCTCGCGCTCTACGACGCCGAGCGCAGCTTCGAGCAAGCGCGCGCGCTCGCACCGTACTTCCAGGAGCGCGTGTTCTCGCTCTGCGAGCTGCCCATGGTCGCGGACGTGCGGGGCTACGGCCTGCTGGCCGGCATCGACCTGAGAGCTCGCGATGGGGCGCCCGGCCTGGCGGGCGACGAAGCGCAGAAGCGGCTGTTCGACGCCGGCCTCCACCTGAAGGCGACCGGCGATGCGCTCCTGATCGCGCCCGCGTTCGTGTTCACGCGCGGGCAGGTCGACGAGCTGGTCGGCGTGCTGCGCGACGTGCTCTCGAACTCGCCGCCGAGTCGTTAGGGGTTCCACGCGCACCGCTCCCTAAGTAAAAAAAAGCGCCGCTCCCGGTAGCTCGCGACTGACACCGGCAAAACGCTTTGTCGAGATTGCCTGTTAGGGGGGGTGACAGGTGCGTCCACTCGTGGAGTCGGTCGTCGAGGCTCTGTTCTCGCTGCCGCGGTCGCTGAAACGGTTCGTGCTCGCTGCCGCCGATGTCGCCGCGATCTGGCTGGCGTTGGGCTCCACGGAGCTGCTGCTGAGCGAGGCGCCGCCGCTGCCGGCGCCTGCGCTCTACCTAGCCTTGCCCGCGCTCACGCTCCCGATCTTCTGGAAGCTGGGGCTGTATCGCACCGTGGTGCGCTACGTCGGGATCCGCGCCGTGAGCCCCGCGGTCGCAGGGATCGCGCTCTCGACGTTGCTGCTCTGGCTCGCAGGCATCGCGTTCGTCCCCGCGAGCGATCTGCTGCGTGCGCTGCTGCTCTATGCGTTCTTCGCGTACGCCTACCTGAGCTCCTCGCGGCACGTCGCGCGCGTGCTGCTCGAGCGCTCGAACCGCGCCGAGCGCGTCGCGATCTACGGCGCCGGCGAGCCCGCGATCAGCCTGCTCTCGGCGCTGCGCTGCAGCACGCGCATGCGGCCGATCGCGCTGCTCGACGAGGATCCGCGCCTGCACGGGCAATCGATCGCGGGCATCGAGGTGAGCGGCCCCGAGCGCCTCGCGTGGCTGACGCGCGAGCGCGGCGTGCGCCGCGTGCTGCTCGCGATTCCCGACGCGACCCGCCAGCGTCGCCGCGAGGCGCTGATCGCGCTCGAGCCCTACGGCGTCGTCGTGCAGACGCTGCCCGATCTCGTCGAGCACGCGCACGGCCGCATCGCCGAGCTCGCGCGCGACGTCGACCTCGACGACTTGTTGGGGCGCGACCCGGTTCCGCCCGAGCCGGGCCTGCTCGAGGCGTGCATCCAGCACAAATCCGTGCTGGTGACGGGCGCGGGCGGCTCGATCGGATCGGAGCTGTGCCGTCAGATCGTGCAGCTCGGCCCCACGCGGCTGGTGCTGGTCGAGGTCTCGGAGGCCGCGCTCTACCGCGTCGATCAGGAGCTGCGCCTGCTCACCGCGAAGTGCGACGCTGCACCCGAGATCGTCCCGCTGCTCGGCGACTGCCGCAGCCGCGAGCGCATGCAGGGCGTGATGGAGCGCTTCGGCGTGCAGACCGTCTATCACGCCGCCGCTTACAAGCACGTGCCGATCGTCGAGGAGAACGTCGTCGCAGGCGTCCGTAACAACGTGCTCGCGACCTGGGAGACCGCGCAGGCCGCCGCCGCTGCCGGCGTCGAGACGTTCGTGCTGATCTCGACCGACAAGGCGGTGAATCCGACCAGCGTGATGGGCGCCAGCAAGCGGCTCGCCGAGCTCGTGCTGCAGGGCCTCGACCAGCGCCGCGAGCGCACGCGCTTCTGCATGGTGCGCTTCGGCAACGTGATCGCGTCTTCCGGTTCGGTCGTGCCGCTGTTCCGTTCTCAGGTCGCGCGCGGCGGTCCGGTCACGGTCACCGACCCCGACGTCGTGCGGTACTTCATGACGATTCCCGAGGCTGCGCACCTCGTCATCCAGGCCGGCTCGCTCGCGAAGGGCGGCGACGTGTTCGTGCTCGACATGGGCGAGCCGGTCCGGATCGATGAGCTCGCGCGGCGCGTGATCCAGCTGATGGGTCAGACCGTGCGCGACGAAGATCATCCCGAGGGCACGATCGAGATCCGCTACACCGGCCTGCGGCCGGGCGAGAAGCTGTTCGAAGAGCTGCTGATCGGCGAGAGCGTCACCAGCACGAAGCACCCGATGATCCTGCGCGTCGTCGAGCACGCGCTGCCGTTCGATCTCATCGCGAAGCTGATGCACGAGCTCGCGCAGGCCGCGGAGCGTTTCGACTGCCCGCGCGTGCTCGCGCTACTGCGCGACTCGGTCGCCGAGTATCAGCCCGGCCGCTGGCACGACCTCGTGATGGTGCTGCCTCCGCAGCACGAAGACTTCTCGCCGCCGGCCGCGGCGCGCCCGTCGCGCCACGCGGGCCGCCCGCTGCGCGAGCTGCGACCGAGCGCCACCGCGCCCGGAGCTACCTAACAACCGAGGCTCGCGCCGCGTCGGGGCTGGTAGAAGACCGACTCGGGACGCGCGATCAACGCACGCCGAGGGTCCAACGCACACGGAGGCCCCTGTTCGAGCTCCGCTCGGCTCCGAAGACTTCGCCTCGCTGCGCTTCGCTTGCTAGCGAGCCATCACGATTTCGCTCGCCCCGGGCGGCGGGCAGGGGCGCAGCGGCGAGTCGCGTAGCGCGATCGCGACGAGGCTCTCGGGCGCGCCGACTGCGCGGAGGATGCGCGCGACGCCGCGCAGCGCGGCCCCGCGCGAAACGATCGTGGCTGCCGTGAGTGCGATCAGCGCGAGGTCGAGCGCGAGGCTCGAGCGCTCGATGTAGATGAGCCCGAGCCGGCTCTTCCACGGGCGGATCAGCTGGTTGTAGGCGAGATCGGGATTGCGCTGGCCCTCGAGGATCTCGCCCTCGTCCGAGAAGACGATCGATGCGAAATCCGTAATGCCCGGGCGCACGCTCAGCAGGCGCGCCTCCTCGCTCGTGTAGAGACGCGTCTCGCGCTCGACGTTCGGGCGCGGGCCGACCAGGCTCATGTCGCCCATCAGCACGTTCCACAGCTGGGTCAGCTCGTCGAGCTTGTAGCGGCGCACGAACGCGCCGATGCGCGTGATGCGCGAATCGTTCGCCGCGGTGGAATCGACGCCCGAGCGATCCGCCCCGACGCGCATCGAGCGAAGCTTCACCATGCGGAACGGCCGCGCGCCGCGGCCGGTGCGCGGCGCCACGTAGAACGGCGAGTGCCCGTCCTGGGCCCAGATCGCGAGCAGCACCGGCACGAGCAATGGCGATGCGAGCGCGAGGCCGAGCAGCGCGAGCGAGACGTCGAGCGCGCGCTTCATGCGGCGACTCCGACGCCGAGCTGCTTCGCGACCGCGCGCACGACCGTCTCGGCGGTCGGGTAGTAGCTCTGCTCGAGCGCGCGGCTGGTCGGCGCCGGCGCGCTCGGCAGCGTAATCCGCAGCGGCGCGGCGCGCAGCGCGCTCGGCCCCAATTGCTCGGCGACGATCGCCAGCACCTCGCTCGCGAAGCCCGCCGGGCGCCAGCCGCCGTCGACGACGCAGAGCGCGCGCGTGCGGCTGCACGATTCGAGGATCGTCGCCTCGTCGAGCGGGTTGATCACGCGCGCGTCGATCACCTCGCAGTCGACGCCGAGCCCCGCGAGCTGCTCCGCCGCCTGCTCGCACAGGTAAGCGGAGTAGCCCGCCCCCACCAGCGTGATGTCGCCGCCGAGGCGGCGCCGCGCGCAGCCTTCGCTGCGCAGGTCGCGCTCCCTCACTTCAGGCAGCGGCTCGCTGCGCTCGTACAGCCAGCGGTCGTCGATGTAGAGCACTGGGTCGTCGCAGAGCACCGAGGCGATCAAGAGATCGCGCGCGTCGCGTGCAGTGGACGGCATCACCACGCGCAGGCCGGGCACGTGCGCGAACCACGCGTGCAGCGACTGCGAATGCTGCGCGCCCTGCTCGCCGCCGCGGTTCACGATCGCGCGCACCGTCAGCGCCGGCGCGACGCGCCCCCCTAACATGTGCGACCACTTCGCCGCCTGATTCACGATCGGGTCGACCGCGAGCAGCATGAAGTCCATGCGCGGGTGCACGACGATCGGCCGGTAGCCGCAGAGCGAGGCGCCGATCGCCGCCGCCGTGCACGCCAGCTCCGAGACCGGGGTGTCGATCACGCGCTCGCGGCCGAACTTGCGGTCGAGGTCCGTCATCGAGCTGCCGACGTACCAAGGGCTCCAGAGGCCCTGCCCGATCGCGAACACCTTGGGGTTCGTGCTCATCAGGTATTCGAAGCCCTGGCGGATCGCATCGCCGTAGCTCGTGCTGCGCGGCTCGCTCATCGTGCGGCTCCTGCGAAGACGTAGTCGAGCAGCGCGGATTGCGGCGGATACGGCGCCG
Source organism: Myxococcota bacterium (assembly GCA_035762585.1). GTDB lineage: Bacteria > Myxococcota_A > UBA9160 > UBA9160 > UBA6930 > VGRF01. Next base: position 4,164 of record DASTOI010000125.1, on the reverse strand, counting down.
CCTCGGCGCGCTGCGCGAGCGCGGCGATCTCGCTGCGCTGCGCGCGCTCGTGCGCTGCGAACGCGGCGGGAGTCATCAGGTTCGCCGCGAGCATCGCGTCGGCGAGACGCCGGATCGGATCGCGGCGCTTCCACGCCGCGAGCTCGTCGAGGCTGCGCCGCAGCCCGACGTCGACGTCCTCCTTCGGGCCGACGTGTCCGCGATGGCGATACGTCACGGCTTCGATCAGCGCCGCGCCCTCGCCGGCGCGCGCGCGGGCGATCAGCGGCTGCGCGGCGCGCGCGACCGCGAGCACGTCGTTGCCGTCGATGCTGACGCTCGGAATGCGATGCGCCTCCCCGAAGCGCGCGACGCGATCCGACGGCTGGCGCTGCGCGATGTCGAGGTGACTCGAGTAGAGATTGTTCTCGCACACGAACAAGACGGGAATCCCGAAGGTCGCGGCGAGGTTGAGTGACTCGTGCAGCACGCCCTCTTCGCTCGCGCCGTCGCCGAAGTAGCTCACCGCGACGGCGCCCTCGCCGTCCATCTTCGCGGCGAGGCCCGCGCCGACCGCGATCGGGATCGTCGCGCCGACCAGCGGCACGCTGCCGTGGAAGCCGACTGCGCGGTCGACGAGGTGCATCGAGCCGCCCATGCCGCGCGAGACGCCGTCGTGGCGGCCGAGGATCTCCGCGAGCAGGCCGTAGACGTCGCCGCCGAGCGCGAGATAGTGCGCGTGCGAGCGGTGCCCGCCGAACACGCGATCGCGCGGCTCGAGATGGGCGGAGACGCCGACCGCGACGGCCTCCTGCCCGATGCCGAGATGACACGGCGCGCGCGCGAGCCCGCGCTCCACCCACTCGGCGACGACCTCCTCGATGATGCGGATGCGCAGCATGTCGCGCAGGAAGCGCAGCAAGCGCAGCGGGGGCTCGCGCCGCACGTCGAGCGCGGCGGAGAGCTCCGCGGGATCCGCGAGGCTGCCGAGCTCGGAGCCGCGCAGCGCGCTCATCGGGCGCCCGCGCCGCGATAGAACGAGTGCACCGCGTCGACGACGTAGCGCACGTCGTCGTCCGCGAGCGTCGTGTTCATCGGCAGTAACAACAGGCGCGTGTAGAGCGCCTCGGTCCGCGGCAGGCGCACGCCCTCGAAGCCGAGGCCGCTGAATTGATGCACCGCCTTCCCGCCGAACTGCACGATCGTGCGGACGCCGAGCTGCTCGAGGTGCAGCTTCAACGCGTCGCGCTGCTCGGCCTCGATCTCGTAGTTCTGGAACACGTCGTGATGGCGCCGATCGCTCGCGGGCGCCGGCGGCAGCTTCAGCTGCGGGAGATCGCGCAGCCCCGCGTCGTAGAGGCGCGCGAGCTCGCGGCGCCGGCCGAGGTCCGCGTCGAAGCTCTTGAGCTTCAGGTTCAGCACCGCCGCCTGCAGGTTGTCGAGGCGCGAGTTCGTTCCCCACGCGACGACCTCGCCCGCGGCGTTTCGGCCGTGATCGCGGAGCAGCGCGACGCGCTCGGCGATCGCATCGTCGTTCGTGACGACGGCGCCGCCGTCTCCGAAGCAGCCCAGCACCTTCGCTGGGTAGAAGCTGAACGTGCCGGCGGCTCCGAACGTGCCGGCCGCGCGGCCGCGGAAGCGCGAGCCGAGCGCCTGCGCGGCGTCCTCGATCACCGCGAGGCCGTGCTCGGCGGCGAACGCGCTCACGCGATCCATGTCCGCGGTGCGCCCATTCAGCTGGACGGGCATGACGGCCTTGGTGCGCTTCGTGACCAACTCGTGCGCCGAATCGACATCGATCAGGTGATCGGGCCCGCACTCGCACAGCACCGGCTGCGCGCCGACGAAGTGGACCGCGGCGGCGCTCGCGATGTAGGTGTGGGCCGGAACGATCACCTCGTCGCCCGGGCCGCAGCCGATCGCGCGCAGCGCGAGCTGCAGCGCGTTGGTGCCGTCGGCGACGCCGAGCGCGTGCTTCACGGGAAGGTACGCGCGCAGGTTCGCCTCGAGCTCGGTCAGATCGCGCTGCAGGATGAACGCGCCGCGGCTCAGCACGTCGTGCAGCGTCGCGAGGATCTCCGGCTGCTGGCGCGCGAACAGCTCGGGATAGTTGAAGAACGGGATGGCCCGCGGGCTCGGCTGCATCGATCTCCTCCGTTCGAGTTCGGCTTGTTACGGCTTGTGCGCGGCGAGGTAGAGCACCTTGTGCTCGCAATCCGGCGCGGCGCCCGAGACGGGGCGCGGCGGAGTGGGAGCGGACTCCGGCGCAGCGAGCTCCGCCGGCATGGCGAGCGGCGCGCCGAACACGAGCCGCTTCAATAGCCGCTTGCCGCTCATCGTCTTCGGCATCAGTCCGAGCGCGACGACCGAGCGCTTCACCGGCCGCAGCGCGCGCTGCTTCCAGCCGACGGCGCTCACCGGGAGGTGACCGAACAACTCGGCGCGGAAGCCGGCGCTCGCGAAGAGCGCACGAAGCTCGACGGTGCCGTAGTAGGTGTGGCTGTGCGGGCTCGGATTGAAGTCGGAGAGATCCTTGTTGGCGGTCGCGACGAGCACGTGGCCGCCGGGACGCAGCACGCGCCGGCACTCGGCGACGAAGCGGCTCGCGTCGGCGAGGTAGTAGATCGCCTCGAACAGCACGATCACGTCCTTCGACGCGGCTGCGAACGGGAGAGCGAGCGCGTCGAGGCGCCGGAGCGGAACGCGCGCCCCGTAGTGCCCGCGCGCGAGCGCGAGGATCGGCTCGGACACGTCGCCGGCTTCGAGCGAGCGCGCGACGGCCGCGAGCAAGCCGAGCCCCGGCCCCGACCCGCACGCGACCTCGACGACGTCGCGTCCGGCGCAGTACTGCGCTGCCCACGCGTAGCGATGCTGCATGCGAGCCAGCTGCTCGCGGCTGATCGGCTCGCCCGCGAGCTCGCTGACCTCGACGAAGTGCTCGCACGCCGGGTCCGGCGCGCTCGTCGCGACCGGCGCCGACAGCGCCCCACTGGCCATCTCGCAACCCCCCGCTGCAAATGGTCGACGTATTAGGGAATCGCGCGGACGTGTATCGAACTCGAGAGCTTTTCGACTGCGTATTATTACTGAGCCGGCGCGACGGACGGCGCGCGGGCAAAGCGTCGGGCATCGCGAGGGCCGGGAGCCGCGGCGCGCGCGTGCGCCTCGAGATGCTCTGCGAGCCGCGCATAGAGGCGTTCGGCCGTAAACTCGTTCGCGAACACGGCGCGCGCGTTTGCGGCGTAGCCCGCTGTGGCGTCTGGGCTCGCGACGAGATCCCGCAGCACGCTCGCGAGCGCGGCGGCGTTGCCGGCCTCGAACGAACGGCCGAGCTCGCGCTGCGCGATCAGCTCCGCCGCCTCCGCGCCGAGGCTCGAGACGATCGGCAGGCCCGCACTCATGTACTCGAACAGCTTGTTGGGGAGGCTCATCAGCGCGCCTGGCTTGTAGGCCGCGAGCCCGACCCACGCGTGGCGCGAGAGCCACGCCAGATCGGGTTTGTCACACCAGCCCGTGAAGACGACGTTTCCGAGGCCGCGCGCCTGCGCTTCCCATTCGGCTCTCCGCTCGCCGTCGCCCGTTAGCACGAGCTGGAAGTCACTCTCACCTTGCACGAGACGCGCCGCCTCGATCGCCGTGCCGAGGTCGATGCTTCCGACGAAAGTCCCGCAGAACCAGACGATCTTGCGCCCCGGGTCGACGCCCTTCTCGCGCATCCGTTCCATGATGCCAGGCGGCGAGTCACTCACTGCGGGCGGCGTCGGGTACCCGATCGGCGCCACCAAGTCATCAGGTCCCGCCGCGCGCCCGCGCAGCTCCTCGGCCCAGCGCATATAGGTGCGCGAGATCGCGACGTCTCCGGTCGCCCCGCGCAGCGCACGCCGCGCCTTGCGGTAGAGCGGCGCGAGCGCGAGCCGCCCGAGCGGCCGCAGGGCCTTCGGCACGCGCGCGAGCATCTCGTCGGGCCAGAGGTCGCGGACGTCGAGCAGAACGGGCACGCCGCGCGCGCGCCCGTATGCGACGGCTTCGTCGCAGAGCTCGAGCGTGGGAAGGGAGCAGAGGATCACGTCGGGCTCCGGCTCGCTCCAGCTCAAGCGCCGAAAATCCTCGGCGATTTGCCAGTGGTTGACCTGGCGCGCGAGTGAGATGTTGCGTCGGTAAAGCTGTCCGTGGAGGAACTGAAGC
>DASTOI010000124.1:0-5033 GCA_035762585.1 Myxococcota bacterium | reverse complement strand
GGAGCGCAGCCGCACCGACCAGTCGTCGTGCGGCGTAGCGGGATAGGCAGACAGCACGGGACCCAGCGCTCGCTCGAGGGGCTTGAGCCACTCGGAATAGTGGCGCCAGTGATCCTTGCCCTCGCGGTACAAAGGCTGCCGGACCTGCTCGGAGCTCGCCGTGCGCACCGCGCGCTCGTTCTCGTGAAAGCGCAGGCAGCGCTCGTCGAACGGCAGCCCGCAGTACGCGAGCAAGCCTCGCACCTCTGTCTCGAAATCGTCGACCGTGCGCTCGTAGATCGCTCGGTGCACGCGGCCGGGCAGCACGCGGTCGAAGTGCGCCATCAGCTCCACGTAGTCGCGGTAGTAGCGTCCGATGTCCTCGAGCGAGTAGGTGAAGTGTTGCCCGCGGGCGAAATGCTGCTTGTAGCCCGACAAGCAGCATGCGAGCGGGTGCCGGCGCGCGTCGATGATCTTCGCGTTGGGAAGGATCAAGTGGATCAGGCCGACGTGCGCCCAGTTGTTGGGCATCTTGTCCACGAAGAACGGGCGATCCGTCTTGCGCTGGATGCGCGTCTCTCGCAGGTAGCGCTCGCCGAGAGCGCGCAGCGCGGCGGCGTCCAGATCTTCGAGCACCTCGGGATAGTTCGTGCTGCCGGCCTGTGACTTCTTGCCACCGAGCTCGCGCGCCAGGTGCGCGACGTTCGGCAGCTCCTGCGTTCCCTCCACGAGCGGGTGGCTCGCGAGGATTTGCTCGAGCAGCGTGGACCCCGCGCGCGGCAGGCCCACGACGAAGATGGGATCGGGCGCGGGACAACCCGCGCCCGCGAGCTCGGCGAACAGCTCCGGCGTGAAGAACGCCTTCGAGCGCTTCACGTGAGCCGTCGTGATGCGGGCGTCGTAATCGATCAGGCTGCGCCGGACGGTGTTGCCCTGCTCGAAGTGCTCGAATGCCGTCGCGAACTCGCCCTCGTCCTCGCGCGCCTTACCGAGCGCGAAGTGCAGATGGAGGCGGTCCTCGAGCGAGATCGCGGGGCGCGCCAGCGCGCGCTCCATCGCCGTGACGTCGCTGGCCACGAATCGCACGGTCTTCAGGTTGGCGAGGCTGAACCACGCCTCTCCCATTTGCGGGGCCAGCTCGAGCGCGCGCCGATACGCGGCAACCGCCTCTGTCTGCCGGCCCGCCGACTTCAGCGCGTGCCCGTAGCTCGTCCAAATCTTCGGGTGCCCTGCGTACTCGCCGAGTACGCCCGCGTAGAGCTGCGCAGCGGTCTCGACTTCGCCGAGGCGCGCGAGAATGCCGGCCTTCAGGTTTCGGTAGGCGGGATTGCGAGCGTCGGTCCCCAACAACTGGTCGACCTGCACGAGCGCCTCCATCGATCTGCCCGCGCGGTGGAGCACGAACGCGAGCTGCAGCCGCGCCGGCATGAAGCTCGGCGCGAGCTCGAGGCAGCGCGTCAGCAGCTTCTCGGCGTCGCCGTAGCGCGAGAGGCGCGCCGCCACCTCGGCGAGCATGCGGATCGCGGCGACGTCGGTCGGCTTGCGCTGGAGGTGCGGGCGGAGAATCGCCTCCGCGACCGGCAGCTTGTTCTCGCACAGCGCGGCGCCCGCCTCGAGCAGCTGCGGATCCCGCGTCGCGGCCTTGATGTGGCGCGCGTAGGCGGCGTCGGCGCCCGCGTCGTCGCCGAGCGCGCTCTTGTGATCGGCGAGCGCGCGCCACGCGTCGGGGAGCTCGGGCGCGAGCGCGACCGCGCGCTCGAGCGCGGCGATCGCGTCCTCGCCGCGCCGCGCGGCGCCGAACGCGATGCCGAGCTCGTAATGCGCGGCCGCCCAGCTCGGCAGCCGCTGCGCGAGCGGCTCCAGCACCGCGATCGCGCCCGTCGCGTCGCCGCGCTCGCGGCGCGCGATGCCGAGGATCAGCGCCGCCATCGGCTGCTCAGGGACGGCGCGCAGGATCTCGCTCGCCTGCTCCGCCGCGAGCGCGAGATCGCGCGAGAGCAGGCGCCGCGCGCGATTGAGCGCGACGTCGAGCGTGCCTACCGGTGCTGCGGGATCTGCGCTGGCGGACATCGATGCGGCCCTGGCTGGGACTCCGTCCGGCGCATCGTACTCCGATCGCGTCGCCGATTGGCGGAGAGAGTGCAGGTCACTCGCGGCCGGACGAGTCGTCGCGCGGTGCGTCAGAGCCCGCCTGGGCCAAGTCCAACCGGAGGCAGCGAACTTTCATCCGCCGCTCCGGGTCGTAGCCGAGCCAGCGCCGGTCGGGCACCTGGCCTTGGGGCACCTCGCGGAAGCCATGGCGCGCGAAGAACTGGCCGACGCGGGCGCTCGTCGTGCACGCGAAGACGTAGGCGAGCCCGAGCCTTCGCGCCTCGGCGATCGCCCACTGCACCAGCGACACGCCGACCCCCTCGCCGAGGAACCTTGTTAGGGCGTAGAGCGACGCGATCTCGCCGGAGACGCCGTCGTCGCCCGGCAGCAGTGCGCCGATGCCGGCCAGGTGGCGGTCCTCGACGAACGCGCCGAAGCCGTGCGCGAGCACGGCGTCGACCGCGGCGTCGTTGCGGTTCAGCAGGAAACCTTCGGCGACGCCGCGCTTGATCAGGTCGTCGGCGGCGTCGAAGTCGTCGACGCCGAGCGCGCGCACGCGCATGTAGCGCTTGCGCGTGAAGAGCGTGCCGCTGCCGGCGTACGTGAACAGCTCGTCGCCGAGCGCCTCCGGCGCGCACAGGTTCACGGCGGGGATGCCGGCCTCGAGCATGTCGCCGACCTCGCGCAAGAGCGGCACACGCGCGTCGTCGTGCGGCAGCGAGCGCGCCGGGTTCGCGAGCAGCTGGCGCAGCTCGGCCCGGTGCACGAACGAGAGACGCTGCCCAGACTTGTTACGGACGCCGCCGCGCGCATCGAGCCACACCAGCTTGAACACGCCGAGCCGCACCGCGAGCTCGCGCACCGCGTCGCCGAAGTCCCTGCGCCGCGCGACCGCGATGCCGACCCACGGCTGCACGCGCAGCGCGCGCCAGACGTTGGCCTCGAGCCGCGGCGAGCTCGCGCGCAGCATCGGCAGCGCGCCGAGCTCCGTGAGCTTCGTGCGCAGCGGCGCGATCAGCACCGCGTTCGCGTTGCACGCGGCGAGCTCTTGCAGCGGAGCCGCCAGTGGCGCGAGCGCCACGCCCTCGGGCACCGCGATCGCGATCGTGCGATCGCGGAACTCGCGCTGATAGAACTCGCGCTCGGTGAACGGGCTCGGCTCCGTCGGGCGGCGCCGCGCGCGCGGGCTCGCGGTCGAGGGCGAGCCGCCAGCCGGCTCCGTGCCCTCCCCGCTCACGTCTGCCGCACCTCTCGGATGGCCTCGATCACGCGCGCATGGATCGATCCCGCTGTCGCGACGACGCCGCGGTTCGCGGCGAGTGTGCGGCCGTGCCGGAAGTCGAGCGGTTTGCCGTCGACGTCGCTGACGCGGCCGCCGGCCTCCTCGACGACGAGCATGCCGGCCGCGTGGTCCCAGATCTTCTCGCGGTAGTCCGCGCGCGTCGGCAGGCGCAGGTAGATCGACGCGTCGCCGCGCGCGACCGCGGCGTACTTGCACTGGCTGTCCATGCGCAGCGGCGGCGCCGTGATGCCGAGCCGGGCGGCGATCTTCGCGGACTCGCTCTGGTCGGAGTGCTCCGCCTCGACGGATTCGCAGAAGCGCGCGCCGGCGGGCGACGCGATCGCGGAGACGTGCACGGGCCGGCCTTCCCCCGCGCTTCGCCAGAGCGGGAACACGTGCGCGCCTTGCCCGCGCACCGCCGCGAGCAGCACGCCGGTGCCGCCCGCGCCGTCGTCCAGGTTCGGGCAGCCGAGCGCGCCCGCGACCACCTCGCCGCGCTCGATCAGCGCGAGCGCGACCGCGTACTGCTCGCGGCGCAGGAAGCCCTTCGTCCCGTCGATCGGGTCGAGCGCCCAGTAGCGCTCGGCCTTCGCGTCCGCGCCGCCGCGATCGATCCAGCCGAGCACGCGCTGTGCATCCACGCCGCCGATCTCGCTCGAGACCGCGCCGACAACGGATGCCAGCAGCGCTGCGTTCTCCGGGGTGCGCAGCTCGGCGCTGTGCTCCTCGCCCACGACGGCGTCGTTCGCGAACGCCTGCTCGAGATGGCGGCACACGATCGCCTGCGAGGCGAAGTCGGCGACGGTCACAGGGCTCTTGTCGCGCTTCTCGAGCGTGTCGCGAGTGATTAGGCGCTCCTGCACCGCGCGGCAGACGCGCGCCGCGCCCCGCACCGCCTCCAGCGCTGCGCGCAGCTCCTGCTCGTACGACGCCATCGCCGGCCGGGCCCCCTGAGTGAATGCGCGCGGTGTGTAGCAGCGCGCGTTTCGTGCGCTCGCGAATTTCGGGCGGACCCTCGTTGGCGAAACCGGGGTCCGACCCCGTTTCGCCAATGCGCTCGGCTTCAGCTCGCCGGCGCGAGCAAGCGCATCGCGTTGTCGCGCATCACGAGCTCGACCTCGCGCGCGTCGTAGCCGGAGAGGTCGTGGATGAAGTCCGTCGGCGCCGCGAGGCCCTCGGCGTGCGGCCAATCGGAGCCGAACAGCACGTGATCCGCGCCGATCGCCGCCTTCAGCGCTTCGAGATCGTCCTCGTAATACGGCGACACCGAGACGTGCCGTTGGAAGCGCTCGACTGGATCGCTCGCGAAATCGCGCGGCATCTGGCCGTACGCTTTCTCGAGCTTCTTCAAGAGCGGCGCGACCCAATCGCTGCCGCTCTCGATCGTCGCGACGCGCAGGCGCGGGAAGCGATCGAACACGCCGTGGCAGATCAGCGCCGCGAGCGTGTCGCTGATCGGCGACGCGGAGAGCGTCGCCCGCAGCGGGTCGTACTCGAACGACTTGAACGCGCCGCCGACGCCCCACTCGTCCGCGAACTTGTTATAGCCAGCGTCGCCCGAGTGATAGGCGACGCTGATGCCCGCCTCCGCGACGCGCGCCCAGAACGGGTCGAACAGCGCGTCGGCGGGCGACTTCGAGCCCGACGCATGCGCGACCGGGCCGGCGCGCATGCAGATCAG